>UREO01000061.1 GCA_900546895.1 uncultured Oscillospiraceae bacterium | reverse complement strand
CGAAAGCAGGCAAACCGCTTTTTTCCCTTTAATATCAATCTTGTTGAACATAGCCGCCGCAACGGAAACCGCGCCGGCTCCTTCGGTAATCAGCTTATGCCGCTCAATCAGCGCAAGAACGGCCATTGCCGTTTCGTCATCCGTTACCGTCACAATTTTGTCCACGTATTTGCGGCAGAACTCATAAGTCAGGTCTCCCGGACATTTGACCGCGATTCCGTCCGCAAAGGTGGAGACGCCGGCGAGCGGCTGCAGCTTCCTGTTCTCAACGGATTTCAGCATTCCGGGCGCACCGCTGGCCTGCACCCCATATACCTTGCAGTCCGGTTTTAACGTTTTAACGGCAAAAGCAATTCCGGAGATCAGCCCGCCGCCGCCCACCGGAACAATCACCGCGTCGGTATCGGGCAGCTCATTTAATATTTCCAGCCCGATGGTCCCCTGTCCTGCAATGACATCGGGATCGTTAAACGGATGGATCAGGACTGCCCCGCTCTCTTTTTGCAGTTCGCACGCTTTCTGAAAGGCATCGTCATACACGCCCTTTACAAGGCATACCTGTGCGCCGTAGCTTTTGGTCGCTTCAATTTTTGAAATCGGCGCTCCCTCCGGAATGCAGATCAGGGACGGAATTCCTCTTTTGGCCGCGGCAAAGGCCACGCCCTGCGCATGATTCCCCGCGGAGCAGGCGATCACGCCCTTTGCCTGCTCCGCTTCGGACAGCTGTGAAATTTTATAATACGCGCCGCGCACTTTAAAGGAGCCTGTTCTCTGCAGGTTTTCCGGTTTCAGGTAAACTTGGCTTTCCGGATTGATGTGCGGCGCATAGATTAATTCCGTTCTGTGGACAACGTCCTTCAGAACCGCTTCGGCGTGATAAATTTTATCCATTGTGAACATATATTTTCTCTTTTCGTTTGCTCATTCTCAGACTATCGTGCGCGTCAGATCTCTATTCAGTAAAGGCAAAATGCTGCCAGGGCTTTATGCAGTCGATTAAAAACAGCTCTTCCTCTTCTATTCGCCCGACGACATTGGTACTCCCGGAGTTTTTCATATCTTTGAGGGCAATCTGCAATTCCCCGGTATAGTTTTTATAGAGCATATTATCGATGGTGATGTCGCCCCGCCGAATGTCCCTTGTGTTATGGGGCTTGAATCCGCTCCCATCCTTTACCCTGCTTTTGCTTGACCGGATCATATATTCCGATATGTCGCCCCTGTTAAAGTGAGGCTTATTAAAAATAATATCCCTTTCAAGGTCGGTGATCCCTTCCGCAGGTTGAATTTTCAGAGTCAGCTGATAGGGGTCGACCCGGCTGACGGCTTTCAGCTCCTCGTCGGATGCAAAGGCATTCGCTATAATGACGTCATCAATCAAATTTGTGGAGAATAGATGCTTTGTCTGCGCCTGGATGGGAAGTCCTCTGTGTTCCTCCAGCGTGCACAGGCCCTCGTTTACAGGCCATGGGCCGAAGCTGGCACTGCTCGAAGAAACAAATGCCGCAGTGCGGATACGGAAGCTCTTAAACTGCTCGTTGCAGTTCATAAAATGCCGGTATCCAAGCCCGGAATATCTGTGAGGATAGAAGTTGTGGCAGCCTAAAAGATTATCAGCGTTCGGCTGATAGCTGAAGATATTGTCAATATATTTCGTCCCCGCACTCATATTCAGTTCAATTTTCAATCCAAAATCATTATAGGACATCACCGATTCCTCATAGCCCGTAAATCCGTTGTCCAGGCGGATTCCGTAAAGCCCCATGTCTTTAAAAATCCGCAGATCGTTATAGTCCACTTTCAGATACTGAAACACGGAGGGATTGATGTCCGCAATGACCTTCATTCCATACTGGTTTGCGCGGGCAATCGTTTTTTTGAACTCGTCAATGATTTTTTCCTTATCCCCTTCCACGGAAAGAAGGCAGGTGAATACTCTTTTAAATCCATACTGATTCGCTTTGTCAATATAAGCTAAATTTTCTTCCAGCCTTGCGTGGGCCGGATAGACCGAAAATCCGATCGTTCTCATGATGATTCTCCTTTGCAGAAGTGCTTACGGCATCGCTCCCTTATTCGGCGGCCGAATCGTCACTCTTGCTTTCATATAATTTTTCCTGCTCGCAGTATTCCTTGTCCTGCGCTTTGATAAACGGCAGATAAATGAGGAACGAGACCGCTACTTCAACAACCTGAAGGATTGCACCCCTGATTCCGGAAATGAGGAAGCCCCCGATGATCGGCGGAGTAGTCCACGGAATGACCACGCCGTTGGGATACGGAACCAGCCCGACCGCCATGGTAAAATAGGTCAATACCGCCAATACCAGCGGAGCGCAAATAAAAGGAATCACCATAATGGGGTTGAGGACCACGGGAAGCCCGAATATAATCGGCTCGTTGATGTTGAAAAGTCCCGGAAGAATCGAAAGCCTGCCGATTTTTTTACATTGCTGGGATTTACAGACCAGCAAAAGGGCAAGGCACAGCCCCAGAGTGGCGCCGCCGCCCCCCAGCCACAGATAAATGGAGTTGAACTGCTGGGTAATAATATGGGGCAAAGCTTCCCCATTTCCAAACGCCGCAAGGTTATCCGCCGACAGCGCCAGCCAAATTGGGGTCATGATCGACTGCACGACGTCGCCGCCGGCAATACCGAACATCCAGAACAACCCGATAAAAAAGTTTGCGATCAATACTGCTCCGAGGCTGTCGCCAAGGGAAACCAGCGGAAGCTGTAAAATCGTATAGATAAAATGATGGATGGTGCCGAAGGATGTATATGCGAAAATGAGCCGGATGATTCCAAAGACATAAATCGTAATCGCGCCGGGGATCAGTGCTGAAAAAGCCCTGGAAACAGTCGGCGGAACCCCGTCCGGCATTTTAATAACCCAACCCTTGCCTGTTATGTACCGCATGATCTCCGTGGCGAGTATCGCCGAAAGCATACCCACAAACAAGCCCTTTGAGCCAATCCACTCCATCGGGATCACGCTGCCGACCTCATAGGCGGTCTGTGACCCCTCGGGCGTAAAGCTGGTAACGAACGGAGTCAGCACAAAAAAGGAGACAAGTGAAATAACCGCGCAGCTGAGACCGTCCTGCTGGTAGTGTTTTGCCAAGCTGTTGGAGATACCGAGAATCACAAAGATCGTCATAATTGCCATCGATGCATGATAGGGGACGAGGAAAAAGTCGCCCCACTGCTTGCCGAAAATACCGGCCATAAAATCCGCGTATCCCGCAATCGGAAACTCTTCGATCAACAGGGATACCGCTCCGATAATCAGCAGGGGCATTGCCAGCATAAATCCGTCACGGATTGCGAGCAGATAGCGGTTGTTTGCGATCTTATCCGCTACCGGCATGATCTTTTCTTCCAGAACATTTTCTTTTTTACTCATTTCAATACACCTCCGTTTGAATTCTCACACATTTCAAGGGCTTTGTTCAGCACCTTTTCGCCATCCATCATTCCGTAATCCATGCTGTTGACCACATCAACGGGAATGCCTTTTTCGCCGCATGTTTTTTTGGCTCTGGCCAGCGCAAACCGGATTTGCGGTCCCAGAAGAACGACGTCCGCGCCGTCAAGATGCTTTGCCATTTCCGCTTCGGGGAAAGCGTCTATCACTACGTCTACCCCTTTTTCCTGTGCCGCTTTCTGCATCTTTGTGACAAGCAGACTGGTAGACATTCCGGCGGAACAAAATAAAAGAATGCGCTTCATTCAGATTCCTCCTCCTCTGTTGTTATATTTAAGTACCAAGCCGCCGAGATAACAGCGGCCTGATATACTTATCCGAATCAGTCCCTTTGGAAGTACCCCTCCTCCTCGGGGGAACCGATCGGCTCCCCTTTGCTCTTTTTCACCGCAAAATCGGCGATTCTTTTCAGGGAAGTATTCAGGCCGGTGCCGCCCACCTTCGGTGTCTCAATAATATAAACCCGGTTTCTGAAAAGCTCCATGCCGGTGCTCTCTTTTGCCATGGCGGCGAAGGCGGGAATTTTTTCCTTGTTTTCCAAAGCCTCCGCAAAATATCCGCAGCATTCCCCGAACCGTTTATGATTGAGGGCAGGTCCGCAGACCACTACGTCCGCTTTAAACGAACGGACCAGCTCCGTCAATTTTATGACCGCCTCTTCCTCGTTTTCCAAAAAATAATGATCGCCACAGATAACCGTGCCGACGATATCCGCACCTTTCCTCATGAGCATGGTCCGCAGAAGCATCCCCATGCCCACCGCACCCTGTTCCGCCCGGGGTTCGATATCCATTCTTTCGTCTCCGCCAAGGCCCGCCTGGATCTGATTTAAAAACTGAACAACTCTGATCATTTCAGCCGTTCTCCTCTCCTTATTCAATCGGTCAGCTTCGTTTTCGTGTAAACAAGCTCATATAAATCGATAAACTCTTTCGCCATGTCGATCACGGTAATGGCGCTCATTAAATGATCCTGCGCATGGGCCAGAAGCACCGTCACTTTTTCAATTTCTCCCGCCGCCTCTTTCTGTATGATCTCCGTTTGAAAACGGTGCGCTTCCGTAAGGCAATGGCCCGCCTTTTCAATTGACTCCCGCGCTTTTGCGATCTCGCCCTCTTTCGCGCTTGCGATTGCTTCCATTGCCAGGCTTTTGGCATCGCCGCTGTTTACCAGCAGCTGCATGGAAATTGATTCTAAATCCATTTTAAAGTCACCTTTACATCTGTATTTTTCTCTTCCTTCTATTTGAATAAGCATAAACTGTGCCAAAACACAAATTTCTGTCCCAAAACGACGGAGAAACCGCTTCGTCGTTTTAACACGGAAAGAAATCAGAGGATGTGTATTAAACAAAACAGATTATAATTTATTATAAAACACATTGTACGATACAGCAAACATATTATTTGACTTTATTGTGCATAAGCACTATACTTTTACAGATAAGAAAGATAGGGTGGTAAGCTTGAAGCGGATTGAGATCGTAAGAAAAAAATTGACCGAACTTTCCTGCGAACGGGGCGTGACCGCCGGGGACCTGGCGGAAAGTCTGGGGTTGTCCCGCGCCAATGTTAGCAGCGACCTGAACAGGCTCTGCGAAGAGGGCAAAGCCGAAAAATCCGGCTCGAAGCCCGTTTATTACAGGCCCGCCGGGGCTCTCCCCTCTCCAAGCGCCGAATCCGCACTCGACGCCTTTGTCCGCGAGAACCGGAGCCTTTACCATTGCGTGGAGCAGGCAAAGGCCGCTGTGCTGTATCCGCCGAATGGAATGCATCTGCTGATTTTCGGAGAAACCGGCGTGGGAAAATCCATGTTTGCGGAACTGATTTATCAATACGCACGGGAAAAAGAATGTGTCGGCAGGGACGCTCCTTTTATTGTCTTTAACTGTGCGGACTATGCAAACAATCCCCAGCTTCTGGTCAGTCAGCTGATGGGAACAAAAAAAGGAGCGTATACGGGCGCGGATACGGACAGGCCCGGTTTGCTGGAAAAAGCCGACGGCGGGTTTCTGTTTCTGGATGAAGTTCACCGTCTGCCCCCGCAGGGACAGGAAATGCTTTTTACCTTCATCGACCGCGGCGTCTACCGACGTCTGGGAGAGGCGGATCTGGAAAGAAAGGCGAAGGTTCTGCTCCTTTGCGCCACGACGGAGGACCCGGATTCCACCCTGCTGAAAACCTTTGTACGCAGGATTCCCATGATCATCAAGATTCCGAGTTTAAGTGAAAGAAGCATGGAAGAGCGGCTGAATCTGATCAGCGGTTTTTTCCGAAAGGAATCCACGAGGCTGAACAAGCCGATTTCCGTTTCCGTCAATTCCATGCGGTCGCTCCTGAGCTACCATTGTCCCAACAATGTCGGCCAGCTGAAAAACGATATTCAGATCATTTGCGCCAAAGCCTATTCCGACCTTGTATCCGGCAAAAAAGACGACCTGCGCATTGTCAGCTTTGACCTGCCCTCTTATATTAAGGAAGGCCTGTACCTTGAAACCACCCACCGCCAGATTTGGAACCGCTTTATTGGAATTAACAAACGCTACTGCGTGTTTGACAGCAGCTCCAAAGAGCTTCTGTTCCGGAATAATGAAGACGCGGAAAATATCTATGAGATGATCGATACCCGGATGCAGGAGCTAAAGGGAATCGGCGCGGACGAAGAGGAAATCAGCCGTCAGATCGACAAGGAGATTCATCTTTATTTTGAGAAGTACACGGAGCTTTCCAGTCATCCTCAGGATTTTTCAAGCATCACCAACCTGGTGGGCGGTGAAATCGTACAGACCGTCGACAGGATTCTGGCCCACGCGGAAGAAAAACTGGAACGCAGTTTCGGAAACAATATCCGTTACGGAATGGCGGTACATATTTACAACTCCGTCAACCGTGTAAAAAGAGGACGCAGAATTGTGAATCCGCAGCTGAACGTGATCCGCAAGGAGCATGATGCGGAATTTACCGTCGCACTGGAAAGCCTGAAGCTGGTCGATCGGGAATTTGACATTACCATGCCGATCGACGAGGCCGGGTTTCTGGCTGTATTTCTCTGTCTGAACCATCCGACGGCCGGAGAAAGGAACGAACGGGTACAGGTGATCGTGATCGCGCACGGCGTGTCGACCGCAACCTCCATGGCGGGCGCGGCAAACCGGCTGCTTGGGATGGACTGCGTGGTTGGAATAGACGCCTCCCTGGACGAAAACCCGCAAAAGGTCTATTCCGGTCTGAAAGAATACCTGCTTGGAAGGCCGCAAAAGTCCGACCTTCTTTTGCTGGTGGATATGGGCTCCCTGACCGATTTTTCCACGGCGCTGGAAAACGAGCTCAGCATCCATGTGAAAACCATCCCACTGGTCAGCACACTGCACGTGATCGAGGCCGGCCGCAAGGCCGCTTTGGGATATCCGCTGGACTATGTGTATCATGAAACGCTGTCCGTCAACGATCTGCTCAGCGAGACCGACCCGCTGGCCCCCAATAAGGGGCAATTGCCGAAGCTCTTTATCCTGACTGTCTGTACGACCGGGGAGGGCAGCGCGCAGGTCGTCAAAAATATTCTGGACAGCCAGCTGGACTACCACAATTCCCTTTGTGAAACGGTGGCCCTGAAGCTCATGGAAGAAGAAAGCATTTCCTCCCGGCTGGACTCCATCAGCCGTATCGGGAAAATCCTCTGTGTTGTCAGCAGCTTTCCAATTGACCTCAAGGCGCCGCATTTCGACCTAGCGGATGTCTTCGACCGAAAGGCCGTACCGGAAATCCAGTCGCTCATCGATACGGAAAACATGTTTGAAGAAATCGGCCGGACACTTTCCAATATGCTGAAAAATCTCAACAGCAAAACTATTTTCAATGATATCCGGGAAGCGATTCAGGAAATAGAAACCCGGACACAACGCCGGCTGCTGACGGATTCGCTGATCGGGGTGCTGTGCCATATCGGGTGCCTGATCGACCGCCTGATCGGGAATATCGCCATTGAGGAATTTCCCGGCAGGGACGCTTATATTAAAAACAACCGGGCAATTTTTGAAATCATAAAAACATCGTGCGGCAGGCTCGAGCAAAAATTTAAAGTCCTGATTCCCGACGACGAAATCTGTTATATTGCTTCCTTTTTCGCCGCGGAAAACTGTGTTTCTCCGACATAGAAAAAACGGTCAAACTGTCTTTGGCACGAAAATTGCTTAATAATCAGTGAAACACATTTTAAGGAGGATGCCATTATGACGTCACAGACAGTACAGATATCCAACAAGGTCGGATTGCACGCCCGTCCGGCTTCCATGCTGGTTACGGCCGCCGGCAGATATGATTCCGAAATCATCATCAAAAACGGGTCCCGCTCGGCCGTCGCAAAATCCATGATCAGCCTGCTCGCCCTGCAGGCAAAGATGAATGATATCGTTACGATTCAGGCGGACGGCAAAGATGAAAAAAAAGCGGTCGCGGAGCTTACTCAACTGATTCAATCAAAATTCGGAGAAGACTAATGAGGTCCATTATGAAAAAAGGCATTGGAGTTTCCAAAGGCTACGCGGTGGGGAAAGCCTATGTCGTCGGCACGGACGCGGCCTTGCGCTTTCAGAAGACCGCGGAGAACCCCGCCGCGGAAGCAGACAGGCTGACAAAGGCAATGGAACTGTCTAAAAAACAGATTGAGGAGATTGTAAAAAGGGCCCGCGAAAAGCTGGACGCCAAAAACGTGGAAATTATCGAAAGTCATCTGAATTTTATAGACGACCCCGCATTGACCGGAGAAGCTTTCCATAGAGTAAAACAGGAATCCGTAACCGCGGAACAAGCCGTCTCCGACGTGACCCGGACCCTGTACGACACCTTTTCCGCATTTGAGGACGGCTATATGAAAGAGCGCGCCGCGGATATTAAAGACGTGGGCTCCAGAATTCTTCGCAATCTCGCCGGACAAAGTGAAAAAATCGATTTTACGGGTCTGCCCGCCGGAACCGTTCTTTTCGCGCATGATTTAAAGCCCTCGGACACCGCGCAGATCGACAGGGAGAAAGTGTCGGCGCTGGTGACCGAAACGGGCGGGGAAACCTCCCACACGGCTATCCTCGCAAAAGCGCTGGGCATTCCGGCGGTTGTCGGCTGCAGGGATATCCTCGCGGACGTTCGCGACGGCGATACGGTCATTGTAGACGGCGTATCGGGAGAAGCGCTGGTCCGTCCCGACGCCGAATCAATCAAAAAGTACCAAACGCTTGGAAAACAGTTCAACCAGAAAAAAGAGGACGGAAAACGCACGGTTGGCGCCAAAATCCGTTCCGGAGACGGCCGGCGGATTCTGGTCGCGGCGAATATCGGGGGCATCAAGGATATTGAGGCCGCACTGAAAAACGGCGCGGAAGGCGTCGGGCTTTTCCGGACGGAATTCTTATACATGAACAGGGCGTCCATGCCCACCGAGGAAGAGCAGTTCCAAATTTACAGGGAAGCGGCCGAGCTGCTGGACGGCAGGCCCCTTACCATTCGCACCCTTGATATCGGCGGGGACAAAAGCCTCCCGTATCTTCCGATGGACAAGGAAAGCAATCCCTTTCTCGGACTGAGGGCAATCCGGCTTTGCCTTCAAAATCCGGACTTGTTTCAAACACAGCTCCGGGCGATTCTAAGGGCGTCCGCATTCGGCAATATTCAAATCATGTTCCCTATGATCAGCTGCATGGAAGAGCTGGGACGCGCGAAAGACGCCCTGAATACCTGCAAATTACAGTTGGAACAAGAGGGTGTCCGTTTTTGTCCTTCCATCCCGACCGGAATGATGATAGAAATCCCGTCCGCCGCGCTGACTGCGGAGGAATTTGCAAAGCAGGTCGACTTTTTCAGCATCGGGACCAATGATCTTACGCAGTATACGCTGGCGGTAGACAGGATGAATGAGAGTATTTCCAATTTATACAATCCGCTGCATCCGGCTGTTTTGCGCCTGATCCGGATGACGATTTCCGCCGCGCATCAATCCGGGATTCCCTGCTGCCTGTGCGGCGAGCTGGCATCCAACGAGCGGGCGGTCCCTCTGCTGCTGAAATATGGGCTGGATGAATTTTCCGTAAGCCCGGGAATGATTACCGAAACCAGAAGCACGCTGCTTCAATGTATCGGTGCATAAAAAGAACCGTCTCTTTAGCCGGAAGGTGATTTTGTGGAGCTTTCATTTGTAAAAAATCAGACGCAGAGGCAGAGCCAAAGCCAGAAGCTGAACTTGACGGCGGAGATGAGAGAGTCCCTTGCCCTGCTGCAGATGCCCCTTGCGGAATTGCGGCATCGGGTGGAAGAAGCCGTCATGGAAAATCCGGTGCTGGAGTATGACGGCGATGGTCCGCAGGAAGACCCCTTGTTTTCCGACTGTGCGCTGGCTGACGACGGCGAATCCTATCAGGACGCGAAAACGGCTCTGGAAATTGCTAAAATGCTTTCTCTGGACGGCTGCGCCCCCGGCGTCCGTCAGTCCTTTTCCGGCGACGAGGAGAATTTTGATCCGTACGCTACGCTTTCAGCGGAAGATACCTTTACCGATTATCTTCTGCGACAGCTTGGAGAAAGGAAAGTCGATCGGACTACCGGGCGTATTTGCAGCTACATCATTCAGGACCTTTCTGAAAAAGGGTATCTCGGCAGCAGTGTGGAAGAGCTTTCCCGGCACTTCGGGCTGCCGGCCGAAAGAATAAAGAAAGCTGTAAAAATCATTCAGACGATGCAGCCGCCGGGGGTCGGCGCCGCAAATATAACGGAATGCCTGCTTCTTCAACTGGAGCGGTGTGCGGAGTACGACACGGCGATGGTCAAAGAAATTATTGAAAAGCATCTCGGGCTTCTGAGCGAAAATAAGATACAGGTGATTGCAAACCGACTTGGTACTTCCCTTCAGACCGCAAAAAAGATGTGCGATTTTATCCGCGGCCTGAACCCGATCCCCTCCCGGGGGTTTCAGACGGGCCGCGGCGGCGGATACGTCATCCCCGAAGCGGTCATTTGTAAAGACGGACAGGGAGGTTTTTTGATCCGGGACAATGAGAAAGCTTTTCCCCATCTGCATATCAGCAGTTTTTACCAAAAACTGCTTCTTGAGGAAAATGACCGCGAAACTATCGTGTATCTCAAAGATAAAACAAAACAGGCGTCGTTCCTCATAAAGCAGCTGTCCAGCCGAAAAAGCACCGTGCTGCGCGTACTGGAGAAGATCGTCGAGCTTCAAAAGGACTATTTCGAACACGGCGTATCCTGCCTGAAGCCGATGTCCATCGCAGAAATCGCGGACCGGCTTTCTCTGCACCAATCGACGGTCAGCCGCGCAATTTCCGGAAAGTACGTTGTGTGTTCCTCCGGGACAGTCAGCATCAAATCCCTCTTTACCTCAAAAATACGAGCACGGGGCAAAGAAGATTGTTTTTCTTCTCCGCAAATCAAAGAAACCATCCGCAGCCTGATTGTACACGAAAACAAATCCGCACCGCTCTCGGATCAAAAGATTACCCGGAGCCTTCAGGAAAAGGGCATTGACATTTCCAGACGTACCGTGGCAAAATATCGGTATGAGATGGAAATCCCCGCAGCGGAAAAACGAAAAATGTACCCATGAAGGCCACGGCGTTTTCTGAAACAGCCATGGGTCCTGTGCCGCCGGGCACAATGGCGATACAGCATTTCCAGCTGGTTCTGCAACAAGGCCGTTCCTTCCCCACCGAAGGCGGGGAAGGAACTGTTTCATCTCGAAAACGGAATGGAATTCCTATAGAGATTATGGAGGCGGCATGAAGAGGGAAGAATTTTATAGTCTGGTTTATCGTGTGGTTGCCGCAATTCCGTATGGCAGGGTCACAACGTACGGACAGATTGCTTTGATGCTGGGGATGCCGCAATCCGCAAGACTGGTCGGCCACGCCCTGCACAGCGCACCCGGATATCTGGAGCTGCCCTGCCACAGGGTAGTAACCAGTACGGGGCGGCTGTTCCCCGGCTGGAACGAACAGCGAACACTTCTGTCAAACGAAGGCGTGTGTTTTAAAGACAACGGCAATGTGGATTTAAAACGAAGCATCTGGAGACGGAACGCGGCGGACATACGGGAGAAGATACCAAAGAACCGTTAGAAAAAGAAGGGGTTGCCGCGAAACGAATTTGTGATAGCAAACTGCGCAAAGCAACAGCTTTTATAATAAGAAAACGCGCCTTAAAATGGATTGGCTCAATGTCAATAGTTGGGGTAACCCCAAACGGAAAGAGGAATAGAGTGACGCTATGCCGCTCCATTTTGCGTAGAACGGGAGAACATGTGCAGGATGCGGTTGC
>UREO01000060.1 GCA_900546895.1 uncultured Oscillospiraceae bacterium | reverse complement strand
CAAAAAATCCGAGTAAAAGGGGAAGTTTTCAACACCCTCGTTCAGTATTTCCAGCGCTTCCTCATCCCGCTGCAGACAAAGATAAGCCCAGCCCAGGCATTTCAACAAATGGGGGGCGAAGAGCTCCCCAAAGCTTGCACCGGCGTACGCCGCCTGTAAATACGGAAGGCTTTCCCCGTACTGCCGGCGGTTCAGAAGCTCGATACCGGCCAGATACTGTACATAGCCGTCCTGCGGATGCTCTTCCAAATCCTTCGGAAGGAGTGGGACCCGCATATCAAGTTCCCGGGAAAGCACAGAATCATCCCTGTGTACAACCGTAACGGGAGCCAGTTCCAGCGCGCCGAGCAGCTCATCCGGAATGCGCTCGAACGACCGGTACCGGAAACGGTATTTCCCGCGGTTCCGAAACAAACGGAGCGACTGTACGGGGGAGGAAACGGAATGCTCCTCCGAAGGATTGTTCACATGGAACAGATACCCTTCCACGTTCGGATTGTCCAGAAGCGGAAGGATTCTTTCCACGTGGTCTTCGCGGATCTTTTCGCCCGGCTGCAGGAACAGGACCCATCTTCCGTTTGCGTAATCCAGACAGAAATTTTTCGCTTCGCCGCAGCTACTCCCCCATTTCATCTGATAAACCTTCGCGCCTAACTGTTGGGCAAGCGCGGCTGTCCCGTCGCGGGAACCGAGATCGACGACAATTCTTTCGTCGGCGACACCCTGAAGCTCTCCAAAACATGCGGAAAGAAATTTCTCATCGTCTTTGGTAACCATGCACAGGCTCAGCCGTTTTCCTTCCTCCATGATCAGAACGCTCCTTTCTGCGCTTCCCGGAGCAGCTCATATGTCCGGGCCGCCGAATCGTACTCTCCAAGCTGGTAGAAGGAATCCCCCATCCTTTCAATCACTTCTTCATCATGAGGGCAAAGCGCAAGATACGCCCCATAAACGCCGGCGGCTTCCTTCCACCGGAACCGGGTACCCAGCAGGGCTGCGTAATTGTAAAGGATATCCTGGTCGGACGGGTCCAGCTCATATGCCTTTTTCAAATACCTTCCGGCATTTTCCCAGTCCTCCATCTGATAGAGCAGCACCCCGATCCCGTTGAGGAGCCGGGGATTTTCCGGGTCCTTCAGGAAAAGGCCGAGTTTCCGCCGCAGGTCATTCAGGCTGTTCATTTTCCGCCCCCTCCGTTTCGTTTTCCAGTTCGGCCAGCACCCTGTTCAGTTCCTCCGCCGCATTTTCCAGATGAACCGAGATACTCTGGCAGACAACCTGCAGATGGCTGAAAAAATTATACTGCAGCTTGAAAACCTCCGTGATCTTTTCCGGCGTATCCGGCGGCCCCAGCCGGTTCATCAGATAATAATAGACAAAGAAAACCTGCTGCAGAAAGCAGCGGTACATAGCGTCCGAAAGAAAGAGCTGATACCGCTCCCAATTTTTCCGGTATGTCCGGTCAAGCAGCGCGCGGTATTTTTCGCTGTCTTCCCCTTCGTTCAGCCGAACCATCCTTTTGCAGTCCAGCCGGGCCCCGACCGCCTCTTCGACCAGATTTCCGTACAGACCCGCATAGGTTTCCACTGCCGTGATAAACTGCGAAAGGCGCTCCCGCCTTTCGGGGAGAGACAGTTTTTCTTTGTTCTCCAAAATAAATTTATTTACACGGCAGGGGATGGGCTGCGTACAGTATTCCTGAATCACCTGGCTCAGCTTTTCACAGGTCGTTCCCTCTATTTTGGCCCCGCCCTCCGTGGCGTTGAGAAAGCGGATTTCCGGATGGGCGGCGATTTTTATTTCCAGCCCCAGTTTAAAATCCGACCACAGCCAGTTGGAGGGCAGCTTCCTGCCGTTGTTTCCCTCCACATAGACGACGGGCAGCGCCTGTAGGATTTCCTTCGCTTTTTTCCCCTTCTCCTCATTGTAGGTTGCGCCCTTGCTGTGGGTAGCGCCTTTGGGGCCGTAGGCAAAATCCTGTCCCACAAACACGATGGGGTTCGCGCCCAGATACGCGGCGAGCTCCAAAGCAAGGTGGGACACATTGGCGCCCGCTTCCAGCCCGCTTTCGTCCCCAAGGTACCGGTTGAACCAGTCGTTTAACGCCTCTCCTTTGCGGAACACAGGAATCCGGGGGCCGGAAAAAGAGGGAAAAACCCTTTGATCAACCAGCGCGAGGCAGATCAGGGCCATGTCTTTCGGGTAATCCCTGTTTTCAAAATGATAGGTATAGGTTTCCGGAGTGCGCTCAATGATGGTCAGGATATCCGGTTCGATATGATTTTTGATCAGAGGGACAATGGCGGACTCTACCGAGATGACCAGCCCTTTCCCCTGAATCTTTTTCAGCTGTTTCATGTTTTTATCCAGCGACGGACCGTTGGCCACAATGAAAGCGGGAACATTTTCATACCGGTCCTTCAGACAGCTTAAATACGGGCTGCGCAGCACTTCCCCCACATTTCCCAGCAGATTGCAAAACCCGATCAGATTGTCCATATGGTCGTTTCCCGTATAGAACGTAAACAGGGACAGCCTCGCATAGACATACCTGTGGATTTTCAGATACTGCTCCCTGAAATTCCGCCTTGCGGCAAGGGTAAAGGCAAGGGTGGGATAAGTACAGCTGTAAAAAACGATGCTGAGGAACAGCTGGTCGAAGGCCTTGGCGAAATGCCCGCTGTCACCGATGAACATCATGATTTTGCGTGTCTCGATGATCGGCGTCAGGTCGAAATAATACAGCATTGCTTTAAAAAGGCTCAGGTCTTCCTCAAACAGGATCACCAGCGTGTCGGGCTTTTTTTGCGCGAACACCTCAAACAGCGGATAGCCGAAGCCGCTGCCGTAAAGAAAAACGCATCCCGTTTCGCGCTCCCGGATGGGTGCGTACCACTGCTGCGCTTCCTCAGCGGGCCGCGCGCCCGTAATCCGGAAGCTTTTTTCCCCCTGATGATACCGGCAGACGGGGAGTCCCTCCCCGTTGTAGCGAACCTCTATTTTCCGCCACAGCTCTTCTTCCTCTATTTTCGTCAGGGAGTCCTGTATCCACGGAGCTAGGAGCCGCAGGTTTTTCTCATACGTCTCCCTTGTTTTATCCTTTGGGGCGATCGTCATTTTCCGTCACACCCCCAATCCATTTCTCAGCCAGCGGATAAACCGCGAATTCCAGCGCATCGGTCAGGGCGGTCACATCCTGTCCGCGCAGATACGCTGGCAGCTCTTTCAGGGCCTCCAGCATTTCCTCCAGTTCTATTTCCGGTTCTTCCACACATTGTAAATCATCGAGAATGCTCTCCAGGTCATCCAGGCTGTTCAGGAATTCGGCAAGCCCGGAGTGGTCCTCTCCCCTTCTGAAATGCCCGACGGAGGAACGCAGGGATTCCCGGAAGCGGTCGTTTCGCTCACGGAGCCGGGGCGATTCATTCATGGCCGGCATCTCCTTTGTAAATCAATTCTTTCCATGCGGATTGCTGGTACGTTTCCAGATTGTTCAGGGTAAAAGAGACCGTCCCCCGCATTTTGGCGTCGAAATCCTCCGCCGTTTTCTGTTCCTCCTCCATTTGCTCCTCTGTCAGAAAGACCTCCCGCAGCAAAACGGACTGCTTCCGTATTTCAGCCAGCAGCCGCTTCATTTCCGTAATCTGAAACGCTTGCTGAAATATGTCCGCAGTCCGTTTGCGCAGTTCCTCCGTATAAAGCTCACAGCCATCGTGAAAATTTTCCCTGATTCTCATATGCTCCCTCCCCGTTGTTTCCGTAACCGGGGGCGTCCCTTCGCGGCCCGGCCGCGCTTCACCGGAACACCCCGGAAAAATCCAGACTTGCCTGATGAAAATCCTCTGGCTTTCCAATATCGATCCAATATTCCCGAATCGGGAAGATGCAGACCGGTTCCTTGTTTTTTAGCATATTTTCCAGCAGATGGTTCATGTCAAAATAGGAGTTCGGAATATTGCTCAAAACATCCGGATTCAGCACATAAATCCCCGCGTTGATAAAGCTGGCGTAAACGGGCTTTTCGTCAAACCCGATCAGCCTGTCTTTCTTGACTTTTACCACCCCGTACGGAACCTGAAAATCATAATTCGCTACAGCAACGGTCGCCCGCGCCTGACGGCTCAGATGAAAATTGAGCAGCTGCTCAAAGCTCAGCTTTGTCAGGATATCCCCGTTAATCACAATGACCGGCCGGTCTGTTTTTACCGGGAGCAGGCTCAAAGAACCCGCCGTTCCCATCACGTTTTTTTCTATAATATACCGGATCTCCGCGCCCCATTTGGAGCCGTCGCCGAAGTAATCCCGGATCTGTTCCGACAGGTAGTTGACCGAAAAGCAGAACTGATAAAATCCCTGCTTAATAAACTGGTTTAAAATCGTTTCCAATACGGGTTTGCCGCCAATTTTCAGCATCGGTTTCGGGCAGCCGTCCGTCAGCGGGCCGAGCCGTTTCCCCTCTCCCCCCGCCATGATCACGACCCAGTTGTCGTTTCTGGACAGCTGGATCAGATCGTCGATCCACTCGACCCCAATCACCCGCCCCGCGCCATCCACCACGGGAAGATGCCGGAGCTTATTGACTTTCAGAATATTCAGGATGCTCGTTTGATCCTTCATTTCGGGAATCGTAACCGGATGGGGGTTCATAATGTTTTCCACCGGGCAGCTCAGCGGAATGCCCTTCAGGATTCCCCGGCGGACATCCCCGTCCGTAACCGTACCCAGCAATTTTCCGTCCCGGTCCGTTACCACGGCGATCTGCTGGGAGCTTGCATCGATGATTTCAATGGCTTTCTGAATTTTTGTATCCGGTGATATCAGAATTTTTTCCCAGTCGTTCATGGCGTGCCCCTGTTCCATGCAGTATTTTTAATAAACAGTTGTTCATTATATGCCGGAAGCTCTGTTCCGGCTCCGTCCGGGCCCGCCGTCAGCTCTTGCGCCGCCTTACATCCTGCTGACATAGTCGTACAGCTCTTTGAACTCCTCCTGAAAGAAATAGCATGCCAGTATTTCCAAAAGATTGAAATCGTCCTCGCAGTCAAGGTCCAGCACCGCGGTATCCCGCATCAGGAAAATATCGAATTTGCCGTCAAGGGGGGACTGCTTTAGCTTGCTGTACAGGCTGTTTCTGCGGTAGCAGTAGATTGACGCATTCATGTCGTAGACCTTCGGCGCCTGCTGCCGCGCCGTAAAGCCGCCGTCCAACACCTTTTTCATTTTCCCTTCCCTTTGTTCCACCATATTAAAATAGGGATTTCTTCTGGAGGGGACTACGGAAAAGACAACATCCGTATCCGGGTTTTTCACGGCTTTCTCCAGCGCGGTTTCAATATCCGCGGTCTTGCGAAAGGGCGACGTGATATCCAGATCGACGACATAATCGTACTGCCTGGCGGATTCCTGCTCCATTTCGTGAAGCGAGTACCGAATGGCGGGCAGCTTGGGGGACGCATCCGCGGAAAGCTCCTCCGGCCTTTTGATGCAGATCGGGCCGTAGGGTTCGGCTATTTTCAAAAGCTGGTCGCTGTCGCTGTTGACGCAAACGTCTACCGTTTCAAAGCGGTGCTTTCTTTTAAAAAGATAGGCCGCCGCTATGGAATAATCGATCAGCGGTTTCCCGAAAAAGAGCCGCATGTTTTTATTTGGAATTCCCTTGGAACCGGCTCTGCCGCAGATCGTAATCAGAATGTTCATGGGACCTCCTTTCCCAAAGCAATATTTAAAATTGCCTGACAGCGGCGAAGATTGCTGTACGGAATTCTGTCGCAAATATGATCGATAAAAAAGCGCATTTCTCTGAGATAGCTTTCATTTTCCTCTTCCTCAAAGCAAAGCTGTTCCCTGCCGTCCGTAAACGAAAGGGTGTTTGCCAAAAGATCGCCGGTAATGGTGCCGGTTTCGGCAAAAATTTCTATTTCCCGCCTCGGCACCCTGCCGAAATAGTCCAAATGCACCTCGACCGCTTTATCCGGGTACCGGGCAAGGTAGACCGCCAGATCCTCGCTGGAAATTTCAAGGCGCGAATATCTCCCCAAAACGCTGGAAACCGTTTGCGGAAACCCAAACAGGGCGACCAGATAATCCCACTCATGAATGAGGTCCAGCGCAACGCCGCCGCCCAGCTCCTTTCTGGCGCTGTACACCAGCCGGTAGTCGGTGCCCGACCGCCAGTCCGGCAGATAGCTGGAACAGAGAACCCGCACACTGTAAACCGGTTCCCCGGGTAAAATTTCCCCGAGCTTTTGAATTACGGGCGAAAACCGCAGCGGCCCCGCGACATAATACACGCCTTGGGGGTTCAGGTGCAGGGCTTCCAGCCGGTAATCCCCGCCGTCAAACAGCGGCTTTTCAATGAACAGATGCTTTGACCTGCCCGCCATTGCCCGGATTGCAGCATAATGCAGGCTGGTGGGGTTGGTTATAAAAGCGATGTCATAATTGCTTCCGAGCTCCTCTTCGCCAAAAAGCTGTCCGGCAAGAAGCGCTTCCGTTTCCGTATCCAGCGCCGCACCGGTTTTTCTCAGCGCGTAGATTTCCAATGGTAGGTTCCTCCCGCGGGCAACGGCGGTCAAATTCCGAAGGTGGCGTTTCCCTATGGAGCCCAGCCCGCAGAAACAGACCTTCAAGGCTCCCTCCCCTCGATTTTGTCGATCAGCCGCAGGGTTTTCCGGTCCTCCTCAAAGGTATACCGTTCCCTGTTTTTTCCGCCGGTTATTTTGTCGACAAATATCCTGAGCTCTTTCAGATAAGCGTTTTCCGTGATCGTCTGCGCATACTTTTCATCCCTGAGCACATTGGAATCCGTTTCTATTCTTTCCGTCCTTTTTTCCTCTATATTGTATTGGTACAGGCTATCCGGAGTTCCGTCCCAGGTAAGATGCAGCTTTTCCGAATAGACCAGAAGGTTCCTTTCGGCTTTTCTGGAGACGACATCCACGATCCAGATTCCCTTGTTTCCGTTTTTATGTTCCAACACAACGAAATAATTATCTGGGTACCCGAGCTCCAGTGAGGAGAGATGGTCCTTGAAAGCCGTAAGCCGCCTGATCTTCCCAAAGGTATGCAGAATCCACGGCAGTTCAATCGCAAAAATCTCCCGGCAGGCGTTGGTTTGCGGGTCGCTCACGAAAAAATCGCGGTAGTTTTCCCACGGATGCCAATCCGGCAGATACTGACCGACGTGGTACCGGTAATTCACCCGTTCCCGCTGCTTGAGAACACAGTCCCTGATTGTTTCGATCTCCGCGCGGTAAAGCAGGGTGGAGGACAAAAACAGTTTGACCCGGTGCTCTTCGGCGGCCCGCAAAATTTCCTCATACCGGTCTGAAAGCAAATTGAGTTCACTGAAAATGTGCAGCCCCTTTTGCATGCAGCCCAGAATGACGGCACCGTGACTGGCCGGGGGAGTACAGACCAAAGCGGCGTACGGTTTTTCCCGTTCGGCCGCCGTGTTTGCATCCGCGTAAACAGGGATACCGAAAAGCGCCTGTGCCTGCGCCCTTCTCTCTTCCCGGAGGTCGGCCCCGCATACCGCAATGCCGTCGAAGTGGTTTAAGAGCAGTCCAATCCGCCTTCTGCCCATGGAGCCCAGACCAATCACCAGAAGCTTCATCGCAAATTTCCTTTCTGAATACCGGCCGTAAAATCCGCTCCCGCCTAAAACTCGATCCCTTCGTCTTCCTCAAAGTCCCGGACGGCCCGCGCTCCCAGAACGTCGTACCAGCGCATGGGGGAAATCCCCGTTCCCGGCCTTTTCGACGTGATATTGTCCTTGGTAAATACTTCGCCCTGAAAAATCTTTCGGGACGCGACGATGCTTTTCCTGACAATGCTGCGGTTTTCCCTTTCGGAATCCGTCACATGCTTTTCCCCGCTGCCGAGCGCCTGCTCGATATTGCGGATATCCCTGACCATTCTGCAAAGCTCATCCGGCTCTATGCTCGCCCGGTGATCGGGACCCTCCATCCCGCGGCTCAGCGTAAAATGCTTTTCGATGACCCGGGCCCCGAGCGCCGCGGCGGCAATGGGAACCTCGATTCCCTGCGAATGGTCCGACAGCCCCACCGGCAGCCCCAGTTCTTCCTTCAGGGTCTGCATGGTGCGCAGGTTGACGTCCCGCAGGGGCGTCGGATACTGTGTGTTGCAGTGCAGTACCGTAACGTCTTTTTTCGCGTTCTTTTGCAGGACGGAGACGGCGTCCCGGATTTCCCAGAGCTCGCTCATGCCGGTCGACAGAAAAACAGCGCCGGGCAGCCCGGCGACGGTTTCCAGCAGCGGCAGATTCGTAATTTCGCCCGAAGGGACTTTAAGAATTTTTATGCCCAGAGAGGATAAAAACCGGGCGCTTTCCGTGTCAAACGGAGTGGACAGGAACCCGATTCCCGCCGCGTCGCAGTGATCTTTCAGCCGCCGAAAATCCTCAAAAGACAGCTCCAGCTTTCTGACCATGTCCAGCATGGATTCTTCCGGGCCGGTGGTCTCTTTCTGATACGCCGCTTTCTTTGCATACTTTGATATGATTGCTTCGCTTTTCCAGGTCTGAAATTTTACATAGTCCGCTCCTGCCTCCGCGGCAGCGTCAATCAGCCGGCAGGCCAAATCTATTCTGCCGTTATGGTTCACGCCCGCTTCCGCCACGATCAGTATTTTTTCCATTTGCCCTGCCCCCGTTACGCCCGGTACTGGATCAGTCGGCCGTTGTCCGGGCGGAAGCTTTTGTCCGAAGCCGCGCGGATATCCAGCAGCTGTCGATAGGCTTCTTCCCAAAAAATATTCCGCCCGATATAAAAATCCGCCAGGCCTTTTTTATGAAAAGATCTCTTGAATAAAAACAGACTGTCCTGCGCCTCTACACCGCCGCCGAGGTGAAACTGCCGGTATCCGTTTTCGGCCCCCCAGCACGCCGCCGTGTAAAGCAGCAGATTATTGGGCGACAAAGGAAGGGAGTCCCTCCGCGCCGCGGAAAGATGATAGTGCATCCGTCCGTTGCAGAAAAGGATAATTGCGGAACAGATGGTTTCCTCATCCCGCACCGCGTAAAACAGGCGGCAGCAGTCAGCCGTATTGGCAAAAAAGTCGTTGAAGAATTTCCCGCTGAAATAATAATAGCCGGCGGCGTTTTTTCTGCGCATGGTCTCGTAATACAGCCGGACAAAGGTTCGCCGCGCTTCCTCACTTTGGCCGTTTTCAATCCGGATATGATTTTTCAGCGCTTTGCGAACAGCACCCCGGCACCTCGATTCCAGATTGACGTCAATGACGGCCTTGCTGGATGTATCAATAAAAACGGTTTGCCTGTTTTTCCACAGCTCGCAGCTTCCCTCAAAAACCTTGTGATTTTGAAGGAGGGGATGGAAACGGATGAACTGCGACACGATCCGGGCAGAACGGCAGTAGTCGTTGAGCTGTCTGAAAAAATCCCCGACCTCCCGCACGTCAAATCCGTCTGTCAGCGGCCCGCCGTAGCCGTAGGGCGTTGACCAGTCAAAATACCGCCCTTGCTCCAGAATACCGCCGTAAGAGGGAGACCCGGCAATATCCCTCTGCTGCACAACATAGCAAAGCCGTAGCTTTTCCCCGCGATAAGAAAGCAAAAGCGGATCGCCGTCCCCCGTATAGCGGAAAGCGGAAACATATCCGCTGAGATAATACACGTCGTACCGGGGGAAAGAACGGACGATTGCATCCCAGTTTTCCCGTTTTTCAAAAGGAATGATCTCAAGAGTTCCCATTGTTCTCCCCCACTCTGGAAAGCCCGGATTCCCCGTGCCGGATTTCCGCACACCCCGCCAGATAGAAATGCTTTTTCAGCAAACGTCGATAGTCCGGAACAGACCGGAGCGCCCTGACGATTTTTCGCGCGCTGCCGCCCATTCCGTACAGATTGACCGCGTCCGAGCAGTCTTTTGTAAACGCGGCCCGAACCGCTTTCTCTATTTCCTGCCTTTTCGCAGCGCAGTGAATAACGGAAGAAGCAAAAAGCCTGCCCTTTTGACGGTCGCCGATATCGACCGTCGGCTTATGGAAAGAAGGGACCTCGTAAATCCCGCTGGAGGAGTTTCCCACCACCGCGTCCGCCTGAGCGATCAGGCTGAAATAGCGCGGCTGCCCCAGGGACGGAAACACGGCGGCATTCGGATGGCAGGCCGCGAAACCGTCCAGCAGACGGATGATTTCCCGCCCCTGCGGGTCGGCGTTCGGCTTTGTGAAGATCAGCCCCACGTCGGGGCCAAGGCTGTGCAGGGCCGCCGCCAGCTCCCGGAACTGCTCCCCGGAGCCATTGGAGTCCAGTGTGACGGGGTGGAACGTAATCAGCAGATTCCTTTCCAGAAACCGGAAGGGAAGCGATTTTTCCAGCTCGGTGCGGCTCATTCCGGGCAGGGAAAGAATCCGGTCGATTCCAAGGCTGCCGACATTGTAAATATGGGACGGGTCCTCACCCAGCTGCCTGACCCTCCGGTCAGCTTCCGTGTTGGTCACAAAATGAAGCTGGGACATCTTGGTAATACTGTGCCGGATGGCCTCGTCAAAGGCGCCCTCCGTCGTATCCCCTCCGCCGATATGGGCGATGGGGATTTTTGCGAAGAGCGCGGCCTGGGCCGCCGCCAGCATTTCGTACCGGTCGCCCGTCGCCACCAGCAGGTCTGGCTTTAGCTCCGAGAAAGCGTCCGCGAAGCCGATCACGCCGAGCCCCACGGACTTGGCGATCCCCGCCGGGGTATCGCTCGACAGAAGCGTCTCCACTTTTTTATCGATGAGAAAGCCGTCCTCTTCGATTTCCCGGTACGTCAGCCCGAATTCCGGCGACAGGTGCATACCTGTCACGATCAGCTGCACCTGAAATTCCGGCGCTTGTTTCAGCTCCTTTAAAAGGGGATTCAGCAGCCCGTATTCCGCCCGCGTCCCCGTAACAACACAGATTTTTCGTACTGCAGTACTCATGGGCTTTCCCCCAAACGGGCGCTGCTGGGAACGTTGATAATCCGCTGTTCCAGGCTTTCCGCCTCGGACAAATCCATATGGGGACAATCCTGGAACATCGGCAATTCACTCATTAAAGTCCAGGCCGGGCGGGTCAGAATTCCCTGCCGGTTGGTTTCGGAAAGGATACGGTCGCGCAGGTCCGTATCCTTCCGGTCAAGAAGCAGGGCATTCAGCCAGTAATTGCTCTTCGCGCAGGACGGTTCGCGGAAAAAGGCAATCCCGGGGACATCCGCGAAAGCCTGCCGATATTTTTCGGCAAGAGCCCGTTTCTTTCGGATAAACCCATCCAGCTGCTCCAGCTGGGCGCATCCGAGCGCGGCGTTGATGTTCGGCATCCGGAAATTATACCCGACGCAGTCATGGAGAAAAGCCCACCTGTGCGGCTGCTTTGCGGTGGTGCTAATATGTTTTGCCAGTTCGGCAAGCTCTTCGTCATTCGTGAGGACGGCCCCGCCCCCGCCGGTGGTGACGATTTTATTGCCGTTGAAGCTGAGGGACGAAAGCTTTCCGGAATTTCCGGTGTGGACGCCCTTATAATAGCTGCCCAAAGACTCCGCGGCGTCTTCGATCAGTTCCAGCTGATATTTTTTACACACCTCCAGAAGTGGATCAAGGTCGGCGGGGTGGCCGAACGTGTGCACGGTGATCACGGCCCGGATCGGCCGCCCGGTAATCCGATTGCGGCAGCAGCCGTCCTTCTGGTCGGTTATTTTTGCAAGATAGGCGTCCAGCTTCGCGGGGTCGGCTCCCAGCGTATCCGGAGCGCTGTCTATAAAATGGGGGACGGCTCCGCAGTAGCACACCGCGTTTGCCGTGGCGACAAAGGTCAGTGCGGGGACAAGTACCTCGTCGTCCCGTCCGATTCCGGCCAGCCTGAGGCACAGATACAGAGCGGCCGTCCCGTTGACCACCGCCACAGCGCGCTTCACTCCCGTGAACTGAGCGAGCTGCTCCTCAAACCGGTCTACATAGCTTCCCGCGGACGACACAAAGCCCGAGTCGAGGCAGTCCCGCACATATTCCCATTCCCTGCCGCAAAAGCAGGGTTCGTGCAGCGGAACGGGCTTTTCCGCCCCGTTCAGCACTTTTTTCAGTGCGGAAAGAATATTGAAAATATCTTCGTTTTTTGCCGTACTCATAGATTATACCTATCGGTCTT
>UREO01000059.1 GCA_900546895.1 uncultured Oscillospiraceae bacterium | reverse complement strand
GCAGCAATCGGTATTCCAAAGCGGAAAGAAAAACCTCTGCGCCGTCCTTTTTTACAATGCCGCTTGCCGTATCGACATGAAGCCCGGAAAGTTCAAAAGCTGATGGAGAACGTCCGCTTTTGCGCAGAGCGGTACCAATTCGTGCGATCAGTTCACGCGGGCGAAAGGGCTTTGTGATATAGTCGTCCGCACCCATATTCAGCCCGGTAACAACACTCGCCTCATCACCGGAAGCCGTCAGAAAGATCACAGGAACATCCTGCGTTTCTTTGATCTCCGTGCAAACCGTAAAGCCATTTCCGTCAGGCAAAGAAATGTCGACCAGCGCCAAGTCAAATTTATTCCCGGCCAGTGCGGAAAAGGCTCCCTCCCGCGTAGAGGCGTGGGTGACTGTAAACCCCTCCGAGCGGAGCAAAAGCACAAGGTTCTTGGCAATTTCCTTATCATCTTCAACCAAAAATATCCGTTTCATTTATTTTCACCATTCTTTACTTTTCTAATCCTATATCGTCAGTCGGCCGGTTTTTCACCGTCATCCGGAACAAGCCGTGTTTCCCATTTTTCGCTGCTTCTTTTGTCGTGATACAATCCACGCACTACTCTATAGCTCTATTGTATTTCTTTTAATAGAAATATACAAGCGAAGCAGTTCACGCTTCCACACAGGCGGTGTGAACTGCATACCTTGCAAGAGAAAAGCCGCAGGACTAAAAATCCTGCGGCAATGCTTAAAAATTGAAAACAGCCTTATCGGATCGGGGCATTCCCAATTTCCTCTTTTTTCTGACCCCTTTGATTTCTTCGGTAGTCCAGATAATCCTGCAGGATGATGGTCGCGGCAACCGCGTCCACCACCGCTTTGCGCTTTTTCCCGCGCGTGTCGGTATCGTTCAGATACCCGTGGGCCGTAATGGTCGTCCCCCGTTCGTCGCGCATTTCCACCGGAACGTTTACCAGCGCCCGCAGTGCTTCGGCAAAGGCGCGGGCGTTTTGCGCGCTTTCCCCCTCGCTGCCGTCCATGTTGCGGGGCAGGCCGACCACAATCGTCCCCACGGCCCTTTCCGCGGCCTGTGCGGCGATTGTTTGCGCAAGCCGTTCCATATTATGTTCGTTGATTACGCCCGCGGGAGAGGCCAGAAGCTCGCTTTCATCGCACACGGCGAGTCCGGTGCGCGCCCTGCCCAAATCGACAGCCAGTATTTTCATGATCGTCCTCTTTTCCCGGATGCTTCCCGGCCGTTCTGCTTCCACCACACGAATTTCGCGGTGGAGGAAGTTTCCGGCGTCAGGTGGGAAGCGTCGTTCATAGAAACCACCGTGCTGTAAAGGTTATCGTCGAAATCAATCACGCTGATGGCGGTATTGGCGGAACCCGCCACCTGATTGATCTGCTCAAGCGGCTGATGCAGCGCATTGCATAGAATATTGCGGATGGCGCAGCCGTGCGAAACGGCACAGACGGTTTTTCCCTGATTCTTCCGGACAATACCGGTAATTCCCTTCCACACTCTTTGATAGACCTGCCGCATGGGCTCCCCTTCCGGCGGGGCAAAATCCCACGGGCGGTTCAGCCAGGTATCCAATTCGTTCGGAAAGCGTTCGGCCATTTTCTCCCAGAGCTGTCCCTCCAAAACTCCGCCGTTGATTTCACGCAGGAGTGGTTCCGCCTGAATGGGAAGATCGTGAAAACGGTTGATCGCCTGCGCCGTTTTATACGCCCGCTGTAACGGACTGGAGTAAATCGCGTCGATCGGCATATTGCGGCACCGGATGCTCAAAAGGTCAAGCTGCGCTTCGGCGCTTCCGGCAATGTCGCAGTCGATGCTTCCCTGAAAAACGCCTTTCGTATTTCCCAGCGCTTCGCAGTGCCGAACAAGTATGATTCGTGTCATTGTGTCATTCTCCTGTTTCTTAGGATTCCCACGGGATCATCTTTCCCGTCAGATCGGCCGCTTTGGCAATATGGTTCCTGTCCAGATATTCGCTGAGCCCGTCCAGTATTTTCACCGGCGCGTAGGGGTCGGTAAAAAGCACGGTCCCAATCTGCAGTGCGGAAGCACCGGCCAGAAGCATCTCTACAGCGTCCTGCCATTTGGAAATACCGCCCATTCCGATGATGGGGATTTTTACCCTTTGATATACCTGACTGACCATCCGGACAGCCACCGGCAGCAGCGCCGGGCCGGAAAGCCCGCCCGTATTGTTGCGGATCACCGGCCTGCGGGTATGAATGTCGATGCGCATGCCGGTCAGGGTGTTGATCATGGAAATCGCGTCGGCGCCCGCGCTTTCGGCTGCCGCTGCAATTTCGCCGATATCGCCGACGTTCGGGGACAGCTTGACCATCAGCGGTTTCTTGCAGTGCCTGCGCACCGCCGCCGTGATGTCCTCCACCCCGGCGCAGCTGGTACCGAACTGCACCCCGCCCTGTTTGACGTTGGGACAGGAAATATTCAACTCTATGATATCTACGTCGGTCTCGGAAAGCTTTTCCGCCATCCGGCAGTAATCCTCCGGCGTATTGCCCGCGATGTTCGCGATAATCACCGTTCCCTGCTGTTTCAGCCACGGCAGATCGTGTTCGATAAAATGGTCCACACCCGGGTTCTGCAGCCCGACGGCATTCAGCATTCCTCCCGGCGTTTCCGCGATGCGCGGCGGCGGGTTGCCGGGGCGCGCGGTGAGCGTAATCCCCTTGCAGGAAATCCCCCCCAACGTACAGAGCGGATAAAATTCGCTGTATTCACGGCCGAAGCCGAAGGTGCCGGACGCCGCGACAATCGGATTTTGAAACGCAACGCACGCAATGTTTACCCGTAAATCCGCCATGCTCATCCCTCCCACACGACCGTTTCAGAATCAAAGACCGGGCCATCCTTACAGACATGGCCGTAAAATTCCGTTCCGTCCTTCTTCAGCCTGCACGCGCAGCCAAGGCACGCGCCGATTCCGCAGGCCATACGCTCCTCCAGGGAAACCTGGCACGGCACCCCGCGCGCGGCGGCGATCTTACACACCGATTTCAGCATGGGAACGGGACCGCAGGCAAAGACGGCGGTAAAATCCAATCCTTTGAGCAGGTCGGTCACAAGCCCGTGGTAGCCGAAGGAGCCGTCGTCGGTCGCGATCAGCACCCGGTTTCCGTTTTTTTCGAAATCCTCTTTCAGAATGATGCTTTCCTCATTGCGGAAGCCCGTGAGAACCGCCGCATGTTCACCAAAGGCCTTCGCCGCCTCCAGAAGCGGTGGAACGCCGATGCCTCCTCCGACAAATACTGCCTTTTGTCGGGTATTTCCGAGGGAATATCCGTTTCCCAGCGGCGCAAGAATGTCCAGCGTATCGCCGGGGCATGTGTCCGCAAGCCAGGCGGTGCCTTCCCCGCGAATCTGGAAAACAAAGCGCAGGGTTCCTGCCGCGCGGTTGATTTCACAGATGGAAATCGGCCGGCGAAGGGTTTTTCCCGGCACATAAAGCTGGGCAAACTGCCCTGCCGACGCGACTTCGGCCAGCTCGC
Source organism: uncultured Oscillospiraceae bacterium (assembly GCA_900546895.1). GTDB lineage: Bacteria > Bacillota > Clostridia > Oscillospirales > Acutalibacteraceae > Caproiciproducens. The sequence continues at coordinate 8,694 of UREO01000059.1, read as the reverse complement.
CCGCCTCCACGGTCAGGTCGAAAACATCGGCGGTCAGCTGCTTTTTTTCTGTAATTTTGCAGAGCATTACATCATATTTCATGCTTAACGGCTTCCCTTCTGCGGGAGGGAAATCGCGCCGATCTCCTTTACGATTTCGTCGCGCATCCGCTTTGCCTCCTGCGCGGCCGCCTGCGCGTACTCCGCTTCCGGCGCGCCGCTCTTTTTCCACGAGGTCATAATGGAACGGGAAGCGTTGACCACCGCGCCGAGTCCGTTTTTGTCAAACGCCGGGACAACATCCTTTGCGCCGCCGCCCTGCGCGCCGTAACCGGGCACCAGGAAAAAGGTCCGGGTCAAATCGCGGCGAAGCTCCGCCAATTCTTCGGGATAGGTCGCGCCCACCACCGCGCCGACGCCGGAATATCCGTACTTACCCGGCAAGCCTTCGCCCCACTGCTCGCAAAGATGCCCGACGGTGCTGTAAAGCGTTTCCCCGCCTTCAAAGATCTGATTCTGCAACTCACCGGAGGAAGGGTTGGAGGTCTTTACCAGCACGAAAATCCCCTTGTCCTGCGCCCCGCAAATGTCCAGCAGAGGGGTGATGCCGTCGGAGCCGAGATAGGGGTTCACAGTCAGCGCGTCGCCGCCGAACGGGACGTGGGTTCGCTCCCCGACCGTGACCGTGCCGAGGTGCGCCGCGGCGTACGCCTGCATGGTGGAGCCGATATCGTTGCGCTTGCCGTCGGTAATGACAAACAGCCCTTTATCCTTTGCGTAGGCGATCGTATCGTACAGGGCCTTTACACCGTGCCATCCGTACATTTCATAATAGGCGCACTGGGGCTTTACGGCGGGTACGACGCCGCGCAGAGCGTCAATCAGCCCTTTGTTGAACTCCAGAATCGCGTTGGCCGCCCCTTCCAGCGTTTCGCCGTACCGGATAAAGGCTTCCTCCTTTATAAAGTTCGGAACATAGTCAAGCAGGGGATCCAGTCCCGCTACCGTGGGATTTTGCAGCTTTACGATGCCTTCTAGTAATCTGTCCAGTGCCATGATGGTTCCTCCGTTTATTCTTTTATTAAATGACGGCTTGCCCTCGGTTGGGCAGGCCGTCATAAGCCCTTATTGCAAGCCTGTATCTTCAAAGACGATTTTACCCCGGCAAATCGTTTTTTTCACCTTCCCGGTCAGCTCCCTGCCCTTAAAAACGGCGTTCCTGCTTTTGCCGTGCAACCGGTCGGGGTTGACCGTCCAGCGCTGGCCGGGGTCGAACAGCACAAGGTCGGCGGGCGCTCCCGCCATGAGCGAGCCCGCCGAAATTCCCAGCAGGGCCGCGGGCGCGGCGCTCATCAGGCGAAGAAGCTCCGTCAGCGTGAGAAGCCCGCCGTTTACCAGATAAGTGATTCCCACGGCAAGGCTTGTTTCCATCCCGACGCTCCCGTTCGGTGCGGAAAGAAAATCAGATTTCTCCACCGGGGTATGCGGCGCGTGGTCGGTTGCGATCGCGTCGATCGTGCCGTCGCGCAGCCCTTCGATCACCGCCAGCCGGTCCTCTTCCGTACGGAGCGGGGGGCTCATGCGGAAATCTGCGTCGCGGCTCAGCAGTTCGTTTTCCGTCAGCGCGAAATAGTGGGGCGCGGTCTCCGCCGTCACCCTGACACCGCGCCGCTTCGCGTCGCGGACAAGCGCGACGGAGGTTTTCGTGCTGACGTGACAGATATGCACCGGAACGCCGTAAGCCGCCGCAAGCGCGATTTCCCGCGCGGTACCGCAGTCCTCCGCGGCGGCGGGAACGCCCTTTACCCCCAGCCTTTCCGAAACGGCTCCTTCGTTGAGCTTCCCTCCCTGCGACAGGAACAAATCCTCGCAGTGGGAAACCACCCTCATATCCAATTCGGCGGCAAGGCGCAGAGCCCGCGCCATCAGCAGCGTGTTGACCACGGGCCGTCCGTCGTCGCTCAGCGCGACGGCCCCGGCGTTTTTGAGCGCCGCCAGATCGTTCAGGTCTTCGCTTTTCAGGCCTTTCGTAATCGCCGCCGCAACATACACCCTTGCGTCGGCATTTTGTGCTTTTTCCCGGATATACCGCACCGTTTCAGGGGTATCGACCGTTGGCTCGGTGTTGGGCATGCACAAAAGGCTGGTAACCCCTCCCGCGGCGGCGGCACGGCAGCCAGTCAGAATATCTTCCTTTTCGGTAAACCCCGGGTCGCGCAGATGGACGTGCATATCCACCAGACCGGGCGCGGCGACCAGTCCCCGCGCGTCAATCGCCTCGGCGTCCGTACAGGGGATTTCCCCGCCGACGGCGGTAAAAATGCCGTCCGTAATCAGGATGTCCCCTGTTTCGTCCATCGCGTTCGATGGGTCAAGAAGCCTTGCGCCGCGAATGAGCAGTCTATTCATTCCTTCCCTCCGTTCTTTCAGTATTAACTTTTTGACAATTATGTCGTATTTTATACAAATAGTAAATCATTTCCCCGTATTTCGGGCATTCCCGACGCCGGACGGAGCCATTCAGCCGGAACAGACAAGTTCCTTAACTTTTCAAGAAGAGTTTAGGGGAAAACAAAAAACTTTGTCAGCGCCAGCAACTCCCGCGCGTAACAGGAGGAAAAAATGTACCACGGTGTCGGTGCGCTGACCGGATAGGACGTGATTTTCAGTCCGGCAGCGATTTTCCCGGCGCGGTACTGGTGGTAGTCGTCCGTAACGATCGCCATCACGGGATTCAGCCCGTTTTTCTCAATCAGCGCCTGTGAATTGCTCAGGTTTTCCTGTGTGGAAGCGGACGTATCCTCCGCCAGAATCCGGGAAGCGTCGATTCCGTTTTTCACGAGGTGCTCCCGAATCACGGAAGCTTCCGTCACCAGTTCGCCTTTTCCCTGCCCGCCGCTGGCGATACATTTCGCGTTGGGATGGCCCTTCAGATACGCGGCCGCCGTTTCGATTCTCACCCGCAAATCCGCGCTCGGCGCGGTGCCGCTTACCTTGCTGCCAAGCACGACCACCGTCGCGTCCGCCGGCGGGGCGGCCTGTCCCGCTCCTGCGCCGTAAATCATCAGCCCGGTCAGCACCGCGGCCCACAGCACCCCGGCACAAAACAGGGCCAGCACGGCACGGCAAAAAACGCGGAACCCTTTGGAGCTTTTGCATTTCCGGCCGATCGCGCCGGAAAACACGGCGGCCAGAAACAGGAGGACGGATACGGTGATTCCAAACGCATTGCCGATATTCAGCACACCCCAATGAATCGGAATCAGGAACCAGACAAACCCACCCAAGGAAACCGCTATTGCCAAAATTTTAATGATCCGTTTTTTCAACATTTCCGCCTCCCTTTCTTCCGTCTCTTTGATGCCGCCGCAGAAGCAAAGCTTGCAGCAGTAACGCAGATGCCTCCCTCCATGAGCGAGGTGGCGCGCTTGACGCGCCGGAGGGAGTATCCCCTGTCAGACTTCTATGGAACTCCCTCAAGCAGGGAGCCGAAAAGAAGCCGCGCGATTTATCGACAGGCTGAGCCACTTTGTGGTTATTATACCATAATTCCTATAAAAATGCCTCCGAACTTTTCGTCCGGAGGCATTGGTGATTTAGTACTTTTTACGGGGCACGTAGCCTGTGTGCAGAATTTCATGGGCCTTATGGCTGCCCGGCTTTTCAAAGAATTCTTCATAGACCATCTTGATGAGCGGGCTGTCATGGCTCTTGCGCAGGGGCAGGTTTCTGTCTTCCTCGTAAAGCGCCTTTGCCCTTTCCGCCTTCAGGTCGGTAAAGCTGCGGACAGCCGCGGGCTGAATCGGCTGGCCGCCGCCGTTGATGCAGCCGCCGGGACAGCACATGATCTCGATGAAGTGATAGCCGCCTTCGCCGTTTCTGACCTTTTCAAGAACTTTGTTGGCATTGTTCAGGCCGCTGACCGCGGCGACCTTTACATCCATGCCGCCGACATGATAAACCGCCTCTTTCATACCCTCCATTCCGCGCACCTCGGTATAGTCCACGGAATCAAGGCTTCTGCCCTCCAGTGTGTCGGCCGCCGTTCTGAGCGCGGCTTCCATCACGCCGCCGGTCGCGCCGAAAATCGCCGCAGCCCCGGTGGAAACGCCCAGCGCGGGATCGAAATCCTCGTCCGGCAGACGGTTGAAGTTGATATGGGCCATATGGATCAGACGCGCGAGCTCGCGGGTCGAAATCGCGATGTCGGTGTCGGGGATGCCCTCACCGGCTCCGTCCTGATCTTCGCGCCGGATTTCGAATTTCTTCGCGACGCAGGGCATTACGCTGACGACCACGATCTTTTCCGGGTCAATGTTGTTCTTCTGCGCGTAATACGTCTTGATGACCGCGCCGGTCATCTGCTGCGGGGATTTGCAGGAGGAAACGTTGGGAAGCAGCTCCGGATAATAGTATTCGCAGAATTTGATCCAGCCCGGGGAGCAGGAGGTGATCAGCGGCAGCGGGCCGCCGTTCTGTACGCGCTCAAGCAGCTCGTTGGCCTCTTCCATGATGGTGAGGTCGGCGCCGAAGTCCGTGTCAAACACCTTGTCAAAGCCTAGGCGGCGCAGAGCGGCAACCATTTTGCCCTTGACGTTGGTGCCGACCGGAAGGCCGAAGCACTCGCCGAGCGTCGCGCGGATGGCGGGCGCGGTCTGTACGACCACGTACTTTTCCGGATCGTTCAGCACGGTCATTACCTCGTCGCACTGGTCGCGTTCGGTCAAAGCGCCGGTCGGGCAGCTCACGATGCACTGGCCGCAGGAAACGCAGGGAACATCGTTGAGCGGTTTTTCAAAGGAACAGGCGATATGCGTATCAAAGCCGCGGCAGTTCGGGCCGATGACGGCGACGTGCTGGTCCGCGCAGGCCGCCACGCAGCGGCGACAGAGGATGCATTTCGAGTTGTCGCGGATCAGGTGCAGGGTCGACTCGTCCCTGGTCGCGTCGGGCCTGACTCCGTCGAAACGGTCGGTCTGCTCCACGCCCAGCTCATTGCACAGGGTCTGGAATTCACAGGTACCGCTGCGCCTGCAGGCCAGACAGTCCCTGTTATGGACCGAAAGCAGCATCTCCAGCGTCATTTTTCTGGACTGCTGGATCTTGGCCGTATTGGTCTGAACCTCCATCCCCTCATTCACCGGATAAACGCAGGAAGCAACCAAAGAGCGCGCGCCCTTTACCTCTACCACGCACATACGGCAGGCACCGATCTCATTGATCCCTTTCAGGTAGCATAAGGTCGGAATATCAATCCCGGCGAGCCTTGCCGCCTCCAAAACCGTGGAATCAGCCGGCACTGAGAGGGGCATGCCGTTTATTTTTATATTGACCGTATTTTCCATGATGGCACACTCCTTTATTTCTTGATGATGGCGCTGAACTTGCATTTTTCCATGCAGGCGCCGCACTTGATGCATTTCCCGGTATCGATGACATGAGGAACCTTTACGCTGCCGGTAATCGCGCCGACAGGACAGTTGCGCGCACACAGCGTACAGCCGCGGCATTTGTCCTCCAGAATAAAATAGTTGGTCAGCGCCTTGCAGACGCCGGCCGGGCAGCGGTGCTCCGTTACATGGGCGACATACTCGTCGCGGAAGTAGCGCAGGGTGGAAAGCACCGGGTTCGGCGCGGTCTGCCCCAGCGCGCACAGGGAGTTTTCCTTCAGGTAGTAGCACAGCTCTTCCAACTTATCAAGGTCCTCCATGGTGCCGTTGCCGCCGGTGATCTTCTCCAGCACCTCGAGCAGACGCTTGGTGCCGATCCGGCACGGCGTGCACTTGCCGCAGGATTCGTCCACGGTAAATTCCAGAAAAAATTTCGCGATATCGACCATGCAGGTCGTGTCGTCCATCACGATCAGCCCGCCGGAGCCCATCATGGCGCCGATGGACAGCAGGTTGTCGTAATCGATCGGAATATCCATATAGGAAGCCGGGATACAGCCGCCGGAGGGGCCGCCGGTCTGTGCGGCCTTAAAGGTGTGTCCGTCCGGAACACCGCCGCCGATCTCCTCTACGATCTCGCGCAGCGTGGTGCCCATCGGCACTTCCACAAGGCCGGTGTGCTTGATTTTTCCGCCCAGAGCGAACACCTTGGTGCCCTTTGATTTTTCGGTGCCCATGGAGGCGAACCAGTCCGCACCCTTCAGAATGATCTGGGTAATGTTGGCGTAGGTTTCCACGTTATTCAGAATGGTCGGCTTTTGGAACAGACCCTTGACCGCCGGGAACGGAGGACGCGGGCGCGGCTCGCCGCGCTTGCCCTCGATGGAGGTCATCAGGGCGGTTTCCTCGCCGCACACAAACGCACCGGCGCCAAGGCGGAGCCCGATGTCGAAGTCAAAACCGGTATTGAAAATGTTCTGGCCCAAAAGACCGTATTCCCTCGCCTGATCGATGGCGATCTGCAGGCGCTTGACCGCGATGGGGTACTCGGCGCGGACATAAATATAGCCCTGGGACGAGCCGATTGCGTAACCGGCGATCGCCATGGCTTCCAGTACGCTGTGCGGGTCGCCTTCCAGCACGGATCGGTCCATAAACGCGCCCGGGTCTCCCTCGTCCGCGTTGCAGCAGACATATTTCTGATCCGCCTGATTTTTCGCGGCAAAGCTCCATTTCAGCCCGGTCGGGAAACCCGCGCCGCCGCGGCCGCGCAGGCCGGAAGCCTTCACCACGTCGATAACCTCTTCCGGGGTCATTTCCGTAAGAACCTTTCCCAGTGCGGTGTAGCCGTCCACCGCTATGTACTCGTCGATGCACTCGGGATTGATGACGCCGCAGTTCTTAAGGGCGATACGGTGTTGTTTCTCGTAAAACGGGGTATGATTTAACGATTTGATAGTATTGTCGTCTACGATGGTCTCCTGATAAAGCAGGCGTTTGACGATTCTTCCCTTTAAAAGATGTTCCTCCACAATTTCGGGGACATCCTCCGGAGTCACCCTGCTGTAAAAAGAACCTTCGGGATATACAATCATAATCGGGCCGAGGGCGCAGAGGCCGAAACAGCCGGTGCGGATCACATTGACCTCTTTGTCCAGTCCCTGAACCGCAATTTCTTCTTTGAGCTTTGCAATAATCAGCTCGCTGTTTGAGGAGGTACAACCGGTACCGCCGCAAACCAGTACATTGGAACGATACATGAATGCTGCCTCCTTATTACGAATTGGCGCCTATGGTATACTCCGTCACCACATTGCCGTTTACCAGGTGATCGTTCACCACGCGTACCGCCTTTTCAGGCGTCATTTTTACATAAGTCACTTTTTCCTGCCCGGGCGTCACGATTTCCACGACCGGCTCAAACTGGCAGATTCCGATACAGCCCGTCTGGGTGACCGTGACGCTGGCAAGGCCGCGCTTAGAGACTTCTTCCACCATAGCGTTCAAAACCGGGCGCGCCCCGGCGGCGATTCCGCAGGTGGCCATACCCACCAGAACGCGGATCGCGCTGTCGTTGTTTTCACGAAGAATAACCTGACTGCGGGCTCTGTCCCTGATCGCCTGAAGTTCCGCTAAAGACTTCATCTGTTGACTCCTCCTTAATGAATTGGGTTTCTTCACTGAGACAGTTTTTGATCCACTGTATCACTTCCGGTGAATTCAGCCTGACCTCATTTCCCAGCACCGCGCGCAGTTCGCGCGTATCAAGGGTAAATTCGCGGGAATCCATTTTGTGATGAAAGACAAAATCCCTGTCGTCGTTGCAGGCGATCAACAGCAGTACCGTGGAATTGATGTCCCCGAGCGGAATCATATCCACATGGGAGGGTACAAAGACCGCGGTGATTGTGGTCCCTGCCCCCTTTTGGGAAACGACGCCGAAGCTTCCGCCCGTCATCTCGGCTTCCATCTTAAAGAGCGGCACTCCCATCCCGATTTTGCGGGTAGCGCGAGTAGTGAAAAACGGGTCCGTCACACGAGCCGCCTGTTCGGCGGTCATACCGGCACCGTCATCCGAAACCCGGATGGTCAATCTGTCGGCTCTCGGTTCTTCACATACGTCGATCTCAATCAGCTTCGCACCTGCGGAAATTGAATTCTGTGCAATATCCATCACATTTAAAGACAGTTCACGCATCTTATTCGTATTTTGCCAGTACCTGTTCCACTTCCTCCGGGGTCATGCGTCCGTAAACATCCCCGTTCACCGTCAGTACCGGAGCCAGACCGCAGGCACCCACGCAGCGGCAGGCAGTCAGCGAAAATTTACCGTCCGGAGTACACTCCTCCGGCTGGATGCCCAAAACGGACGTCAATTTGTCCAGCACCGCCGCCGCCCCCTTGACATAGCAGGCCGTTCCCAGACAGATCGACACGTTGTATTTCCCTTTTGGGGTAAGCGAAAACTGGGAATAAAAGGTGGAAACACCATATACTTCTTCCAGCGGTACGCCCAGTCCCTCGGCAATGATGCTCTGCACCTCTGCCGGAAGGTAGCCGTAAACCTCCTGTGCTTCCTGCAGAACAGGCAGTATGGCGCCTCTTTGCTGCTTGTGCCTTTCGATGATTTCGTCGAGCTTTTCCCGCTGCCCGGCGGTTCCCTGGAAAGGCAAACTGCTGATACGTTTTTGCATTCTCGTTCCTCCTTGCGGTTTATCAGCGCAGAAAAAATGTCGTGGCAGCAACAAAAGTTTCCTGCGATCCATTGTTTTTTAGTATAGCATCTGTCTCTTATACACATCTGACGCTGCCGACGAATTAGACG
>UREO01000058.1 GCA_900546895.1 uncultured Oscillospiraceae bacterium | reverse complement strand
AGGGAACAGAGGGAAACATGGATAAGGCAAAAATGGAAATTATGCAGAAAACAGCAGAGCAAATTAAGCATCTGCGCAAGGTAGCGGGCTTCAGCCAGAAATCGCTCGCAAATTCCGCCGGGCTGGACCCGGCTTTTTTAGGCCATATCGAGCGATGCCTGAAGTGTCCGACGATCGACACGCTCAATAAAATTGCAATGGCGCTGAATATTTCCCTGTCCGAGCTGTTTGATTTCGGTTGTCCGAAGAAATGTGAAAAGAAAGAGATGGCCGTCAAAAAAATCACGATGGTGACAGAGAGGCTCACCCCGGAAGAAGCCGAACAGCTGGCGGACCTGGTGGCCGGAATCGTCGCGTTCAAAAGGGAAGGGTCCCGCTCATAAAATCTGGCCGCGGGCCCGTAACCGGACCCGCGGCCAGACAGTTCATTCCGGTGTAAAATTGGTTGCAATTTCCTTTTCGCTGTCGGGGGGCGAATAGACAAACCGGTCGATTCTGTTTCCGGTGAAGAAATATTTCGGCGCGGAAGGACGGTAGGAGTAGTCGAACGTATCAATGATCACAAGCTTCACCTTCATCCGTGAAGGAATGATGCTTTTTATGTAAACGCTCGCCTGCTGACCGGGTATCACATCCTCCTTGGCTTCCGCCAGCCCGGCAAGGTTGGGGGAAAGCTCGACGAAAATGCCGTAGGACTCGACCGAACGCACAATCCCGGCCACTGTTTCCCCGGCTTTGAACATGGCTACGTTTTCCGTCCAGGTTCCCAGAAGCTCTTTGTGGCTCAGTGTAATGCGCCCGTTTTCCACGGACTTGATTACAACACGGATATCCATGCCGACCGTAAACCGTTCGCGTGGGTGGTCAATTCTGGAAACGGAGATGGCGTCGATCGGCAGCAGCGCGATAATCCCGCAGCCGATGTCGGCAAAGGCCCCGAAGCTTTCCAAGTGGGTCACGCGCGCGTTGATGACGTCGCCCGGAGTAAGCTTTTTCACATACTCGGCCATGCACTTTTCTTGTGCGGCCCGCCGTGACAGTAGGGCGGTCATATGTCCGTCCGTATCCTTCTGGAAACCCGTCACGGTAAAACATACCGGCCGGTTGACTCTGGAAATGATGGCAATGTCACGTACCGTACCTTCGCGAATACCTAAAGCACCCTCGTCGTGCGGAATCATACCCTTCATGCATCCTAAATCGACCAGTAAATTATGCGAGCTGTCACAAATCAGCGCGCGTCCTTCCAAAATTTTTCCATCCCGGCAGGCGTCGTTCAGCGCGGAGATGTTTAGGATCGCCGCGCGGTTTTCGGGTGTATCGATGATCCAACCCTCAGGACAGTAATCAAACATTTTCCTACCTCCTTTATGTCTTCGTTTATCTATATGCTTAAAATGAATAGGTAATACTAGGACTGATTAATTATTAAATTGTTAATTTATCCCCCTCCAGCTTGAATATCATTGCTTTCTATAATAAAATATAATTTATGTATTACGAAAAGGAGTTATTTTTATGATGCAATATACCAGAAAAATGCTTGGATTTGTTTCCGTTTTCGCCTTGCTTCTAAGCCTGACCGCCTGTTCCGGCAGCGCCGCAAGCTCCGCGGCATCGTCTCCTCCGGCGTCCTCCGCACCGGCGAACTCGGCCGCTTCCAGCAGGGTAAAGCCGGACGACGGCAAAAAAATAGGCTATCAGCTTGAAAAGCCTACCGCAGGGGAAGATATCGCCGTACTGACCACCAGTATGGGCGTGATCAAGCTCCGTCTTTTTGCACAGGCCGCTCCGAAAGCCGTGGAGAATTTCAAAGGCTTGATTCAGAAGGGGTATTACAATGGTTTGACCTTCCACCGCGTGATTAATGATTTCATGATTCAATCCGGCGACCCCAAGGGTGACGGCACCGGCGGGGAAAGTATCTGGGCTAAGGACTTTGAAGATGAGTTCAACGCGAATCTGGTTAACGTCCGCGGCTCCGTTTCCATGGCGAACGCGGGTGAAAACACCAACGGAAGCCAGTTCTTCATCAACCAGAGGGGAACCTCCGAAAAGATCAACTGGGAGGACTATCGGCAGGCGTACAATGTCTATAAGCAGAATCCGGACGCCTTTATCCAGCAGTACGGCACTTATTTTCTCAACATGGACAAGGTCACCGACGTCTACAAAAAGCTGTATGACGACAACGGCGGCAATCCCAATCTGGACGGCGCGTACAATATTGTGGAACGGGGACACACCGTTTTTGCGCAGGTAATCGAGGGAATGGATGTGGTCGACAAAATTGCCGCGGTTCCCGTTTCTGAAAACGATCAGGGGGAGAAGAGCAAGCCCGCTACCCCGGTCACCATCCAAAAAGCGGAGATAGAAAAATACCAGCCGTAAAGCCGTTATGCAGGGTGCACAGGTCGGTGGAGCACTTGGGCCGATTATTGGCGGATTGTTTCAAATCTGGTAAGAACAGCATTTATTATCGCCTATTGCATTGACAAGCCAATACAACAGGCGATATAATTAATCTAATTTGGTTTTTGCAGCGGCAGTAAATTCAAGTGCTTATGGAGGGTAACTATGTCAGCAAAATATGTTTTTGTAACAGGCGGGGTTGTATCCGGACTGGGGAAAGGAATCACGGCGGCTTCTTTGGGGCGTTTATTGAAGGCAAGGGGGCTGAGAATTACCATACAGAAATTTGATCCCTATCTGAATGTTGACCCGGGTACCATGAACCCGTTTCAGCACGGAGAGGTTTTCGTAACCAATGACGGAGCGGAAACGGATCTGGATCTTGGCCATTACGAACGCTTTATCGACGAGAATCTGACCCAGAACAGCAATATTACTTCGGGCAGAATTTACTGGAATGTGCTGCAGAACGAGCGCAACGGCGATTACGACGGGGGTACGGTTCAGGTGATCCCCCACATTACCAACGAAATCAAATCCCGCATCTATGACGGGAAGGACAATATTGATGTAGCGATCATTGAAGTGGGCGGTACGGTCGGCGATATTGAGAGCCTGCCTTTTCTGGAGGCTATCCGTCAGTTTGCGACGGAGGTCGGCAGAAACAACTGCCTGTTTATCCATGTTACTCTGGTTCCTTATCTGATCTGTTCCCATGAACATAAGTCAAAACCCACCCAGCACAGCGTAAAGGAGCTGCTCTCCATCGGCATTCAGCCGGACATTATTATCCTCCGTTCCGAAAGGCCGGTCGGCGACGACATCAAAAAGAAAATCGCGCTTTTCTGCAATGTCAATGAAAACTGCGTGATTCAGAATCTGGATCTTCCGCTTCTGTATCAGGTTCCTCTTGCGTTGAAGGACGAGCGTCTGGATGATATTGTCTGCAAACGCTTTGGGCTGGACACTCCCGGCGCCGACCTGAGTGATTGGATCGCCATGGTCAACACGGCGATGTCCCTGACGGAAAGCGTCACCATCGGGCTTGTGGGCAAATATGTAGAGCTGCACGACGCGTATCTGAGCGTTGCCGAAGCCCTGACCCACGGCGGGATCGGCAATAACGTCAAAGTAAATATCAAATGGATCGATTCCGAGACGATCACTCCGGACAACGTCGCGGAAGTTCTTTCCGCAATGGACGGCGTGATCGTACCGGGCGGATTCGGCGAGAGAGGCATTGAGGGCATGATTACGGCGATTCACTATGCCAGAGTCAACGGGATTCCCTGCCTCGGCATCTGCCTTGGCATGCAGCTTTCGATTATTGAGTACGCCCGCGATGTGTTGGGCCTTGCGGACGCGAACTCGGCGGAATTCGATCCGCAAAGCAGCAACCATGTCATCGACCTGATGCCGGAGCAGAAGGACGTTGTCCAGTTGGGCGGTACCATGCGCCTCGGGCAGTATCCGTGCAAGCTGACCGCGGGTACAAAGGCGGCTGCGCTTTACGGCAACGAGCCGCTTATTTCCGAGCGCCACCGTCACCGCTTTGAGGTGAACAACGATTACCGCGAGCGGTTTGAACAGGCGGGCGTGGTCTTCTGCGGAAAATCGCCGGACGACCATATCGTGGAAATGATGGAAGTTCCAGAGCACCCGTGGTTTCTGGGCTCCCAGTTCCATCCGGAATTCAAATCCCGTCCGAACCGCCCGCACCCGCTTTTCAAGGGCCTGGTCGGTGCGGCAAAGGAGTACAAGGCAGGCCAAAAGAAATAAGCCGGCGTATCCGAAATCCGAATTTTTAATGCTGTCTTCCATTTTGGATGGAAGGCGGCATTTTTTGCAGCCCTAATCATATATGCCACAAGGTTGTGTTTCTCCCCCGACGAAGGCGGGGGAGAAACGTGTTTTGTCTTGCAAAGCGAAATAAAATTGCGGTAGGGACTGCTTTGCCGGCTGTTTGAAGGGAATAAAAAGAGAACCGCCGGAAACCAAACAGTTTCCAACGGTTCTTTTGCGCTGTTATTTGTTTATCTGGCGCCGCCGCCACCGCCGCCGCCAAAGCCGCCGCCACCGCCACCGAAGCCGCCGCCGCCAAAACCACCGCCGCCGAAGCCACCCGAGCCTCCGGATTGGGGCGGGTGCGCAAGGCGCGTGGCAGAAGTGCTGATGTTGCTGATCGTGTTTCCCAGCGAGGCGCCGAAATCGCTGCCGATGTGGCTGAAGCCGCCCATGCCGATGGAACGGCCGAACATGTAGTACATGTAGCTGCCTCCGTAATTCGTGTAGAGGTAGCCGTCGTCATTCAGCTGCGGATAGACCATTCTGAGCTGATCGCAGACCTTTTTGGAAATACCCATCATGGTTGCGTAAACAAGGTATTCCTCCCAAAGCGTAAGCTCCGGGACGCCGTATTCCTTCATGCGCGAAAATTCGAGCATGTATTTTTTCAGTCCCTGCCATACGGCGTAATCGTATTCGCCCTTTTTGCTCAGCCTTGTTTTGCCGCTCGAAGCAATGATCAGCAGGACTCCAAAAATGATGAAGCCCACGGGAATGTAGACCAGCCAGCCGCCTGAAAGCAAAAGGATTGCGATGGCTCCCAAAATACCGAGGGTTCCCAGAACGGAACTTACCGTCAGAAAAGCGGGCCGGCGCTCATAATATCCGCGCGAGGCGATTTCCCTCTTTGTCTGCGACAGAAAGAGTTCCATTTTGCTGTCGATCGATTTGTTGTGATCCTTGGCGTAATTTTCAAATTGCTTCATGGTAAACCGACCGTCAAAGGACGACGCAACGGCGGAAATCATGTCATAAAACGTCTGCTCGCTTTGCGTAAGCGGCATCTGCTTTGTATTTTCCGCTATGTTTACCACAAAATCTTTTTTCTCATTGGAGTCAAACTGAACGTGCCCCTTGCGCGCCAGACTCATCAGCGTAGCGCTGAAAACGCGCCCTTCTTCTTTGCTGGTGACCCCGCCGCTGTAATAATAGAACAGGTTTGCCGCGCCGCCGGGGGAACTGTCCTCCGGTATCTCGCGGGTGTATTCGGGAGCATCCACCTGATACGGCCTGGCTTTCTTTTTCAGCCATATCAGAAGGAAAATTCCCGCTATCACCAGAACGACTCCGCCCACGGCATCCACTACGCCCACCGTGTAGTTCAGCTTCTGCTGCTTCTCCCAGTCCTGTGCCCATTTGTTTTCTTCTTTTTCAATATCGCTCAGTACGTTAACCGTGCTGACTTTTGTCGAATCCGGGAAAAGGGAAACGGGCATGCAAACGCGTGTTTCGACCAGCGTTTCCGGCGGAACCTCGTTTGCGGTAAAGGAAATCCGGGAAGGGGAATCAATGGTCAGCTGACTCTGTGCCGTACAGTGCAGCCATCCCTTTACTTCCTTATCCTTCGCGCCGGACGGAATCAAAATCGTACCGTGCAGCTGAGCGATCGGGATACTGAATTTGTTTCCGACAAAGGCGTTGTACAATACGGAAGTATCTCCGTATACGCTGACTAGGTTCTTGATAGTGTACTCCACCTTGAAGTTGCGCACGCCGCTGTCGATTGACGGCAAAAACCAGCCGATTTCAATATCCTTCGCCGTGTTGTAAATGTAACAGACGTTATCTTCGGAAAAATAGCCGCTCGTCGGATCAATATCGTCACGGAAGCTGTACTGAACGTTTTCATCCATGTCGTACACGGATAAATTTTCGATTCCGTTGCTCTGGTTCACATTTACCGGGAAGGTTTTATACAGGTTGCTGTAGGGCTTGCCGCGGTCTTCCAGATTGATGCGCCAGGTTTCCGTCACCTGCATATCGCCGTTACTGTTCAGCTGAGAAACGATATCCAGATTTTCCAAAGTCTGCTCTGCGCCGTGCTTGTAACCGTGGGCGTCGATGCCGATGATAAAAAGAATCAATAGTACAGCGGCGACGGCCGCAGCCATCCCGCCAAAAAGCTTTTTGGCCAATCCGTATACTCCCTTCGTTCGCCGAAAATCAGAATTTTACCTGTGGTACGGCTTTATCGGCTTCCTCGATCTCAAAGTATTTTTTCTGTCCGAAATGGAAGATGGAAGCAATGATGTTGGACGGGAAATGCATGACGTATTCGTTGTATTTCATTGCGGTGTCGTTATAAAACTGGCGGGCGAAAGCAATTTTGCTTTCAATGTCTTTCAGCTGACCCTGCAGGTCCAGAAAATTCTGGTTTGCCTTCAGATCCGGATATTGCTCCGCTGTGGCAAACAGGTTCACCATTGCGCGGGACAGCTTAGCGTTGTTCTCCATCGCCTCTTCAGGGGTTTTGGAGCTCATAGCCGCGCTGCGCCATTTTGTGACCTCTGCCAGAGTCGATTTTTCATGGGAAGCGTATCCCTTGACGGTTTCCACCAGATTGGGGATGAGGTCAAAGCGCTTTTTCAGTTGAACGTCCACCTGTGCCCATCCGTTGTCCACTCTTACGGAAAAAGAGACAAGCTTGTTGTACATGCCTATGACCCAGAAAACAAGAATCAGAATAACGGCGGCAATAATACCAAAGGTGATCCAATCCATGATGTGTACCTCCTAATCATCTCTGCAATTTTTGAAAACATCTCAAAACATCGTTTAAATTGCTACAAAGTGATCATAACATATTTTACATAAAAAGAAAAGCGGGGGAAAACAATCCTTATTGTACCCCGAAAACAGATTTTATTTGCCGTGCAAAAAGGGGAAAGGATTTTCGTATCCTTCCCCCTAAACGGTTTATTTCTGGCTTGGGTTTGAAATTCGGTAGCAAAGCGTCATCAGGCTGTCGTTCAAATGAACGTTTTCTACAATCGTATCTTCGTACTTCATTGCAATATCATAATGGCTGAAGTTCCAGTAATTGCGCACACCCAGATTATACAGGCGTTCAATTACGGCATGAACGCCGTCGCGGGGGATGCAGAGCACAGCCATGGTCGGCTGTTCCTTCTGGCAAAAATCTTCCAGCTCTACCGTGTCGAGTACGATCTGACCGTTGATTCTTGTCCCGGTTTTACTGGGGGAACTGTCAAAAATACCGACCAGTCTGAACCCTTCATCATCAAACGACATATGAGAGGCGATTGCTCTTCCTAAATTTCCGGCTCCGACCAGAATCGCTTTATACTCATTGGAAAGGCCCAGAATATTTCCGATTTCATCACAGAGCTGGTCCACAATATAGCCGTAACCCTGCTGGCCGAATCCGCCGAAGCAGTTCAGGTCCTGACGGATCTGCGAGGCGGTCAGCCCCAGCTTTACGGACAGCTCGGTGGAAGAGATTCTGGTGACCCCTTTTTGTTTCAGATGGATTAAAAAACGATAGTAGCGGGGCAATCTTCTGATTACCGACATTGAAATATTTTCGCGTCTTGGCATACGCTTTCCCTCCGTAATAGTCCGGTTTATAAAAGCCGAACCAGACTTTTATTGACTTCCCTTAAAAAAGTTTCGGTGTCAACTGTGGTTTTGTTTGGCAGCGTGGAAAGAGCGGCAAGATCGCCGGTCATAATGCCGCTTTCAATTGTCTGAACAGACGCTTTTTCCAGTTTGGCCGCAAAATCCGTCAACGCGGGAAGATAATCGAGTTCTCCGCGCTTTTTCAGCGCACCGGTCCAGGCAAACAGAGTGGCCATGGAATTGGTGGATGTTTTTTCTCCCTTTAGATGTTTGTAGTAATGGCGCTGCACAGTGCCGTGGGCCGCTTCGTATTCATAGATTCCCTCGGGCGAAACGAGGACGCTCGTCATCATAGCAAGGCTGCCGAAAGCAGTTGCGACCATATCGCTCATGACGTCGCCGTCGTAATTTTTACAGGCCCAGATGTATCCGCCTTCTGAACGGATCACACGGGCTACCGCGTCGTCAATTAAAGTGTAAAAATAGGTAATACCGGCTTTTTCAAATTTTTCTTTGTAATCGGATTCGTAAATCTCCCGAAAAATATCCTTGAAACGATGATCGTATTTTTTTGAAATCGTGTCCTTGGTTGAGAACCAGACGTCCTGCCCGATGTCGAGCGCATAGTTGAAGCAGGACCGGGCAAAGCTTTCAATGCTTTTGTCAATGTTGTGCTGGCCCTGAATAATGCCGGATGTCTCAAAATCATGAATCAGAGCGTGTTCTTCGGTGCCGTCCGCTTTTGTAACGACAAGCTCGGCCTTAGCGCCGGCGGGAACGGTCATTTCCGTGTTGCGGTAGATGTCGCCGTAGGCATGACGTGCAATGGTGATCGGCTTTTTCCAGGTGCTGATAAAGGGCGTAATGCCCTTTACAAGGATGGGGGAACGAAAAACGGTGCCGTCCAGAATTGCACGGATGGTGCCGTTCGGGGATTTCCACATTTCTTTTAATCCATACTCGCGTACTCTGTCCGCGTTCGCGGTAATCGTCGCGCATTTTACGGCAACACCGTATTTCTTTGTAGCGTAAGCGGAATCAAACGTGACTTTATCGTCGGTTGCGTCTCGGTTTTCCAGCCCGAGGTCGTAATATTCTGTTTGCAGGTCGATGTAGGGGTTCAGCAGGATATCTTTGATCATTTTCCAGATGATTCTGGTCATTTCGTCGCCGTCCATTTCTACCAGCGGCGTCGTCATTTGAATCTTATTCATTCGTAGCCCTCCGTTTACTGTCAGCGTTCTGCAAGTACGTTGTATTTTGTATCAGCTGTTCTGTTCTTTGATGTAGCTCAGCAGGCCGCCCGCAAGAACGATCTTTCTCTGACGGTCGCTCAAAATGGCGTCTGCTTCAAAGGAGGTGCCCTTTGTCAGGTTTTTTACAAGAACGGTTCCGCCGTTTTCAATGGTGGCACGGATATCCGGCAGCTCCAGTTCGTCCATCTGTTCAATTCCGTCGTAATCCTTCTCGTTTTTGAATACGAGCGGAAGAATTCCTCCGTTTGCCAGATTGGCGCAGTGGATCCGTGCAAAGCTCTTTGCGATCACCGCTTTGATTCCAAGATACAGCGGGACCAGAACGGCGTGTTCACGGGAAGAACCCTGCCCGTAGTTGGAACCGCCCACAATGATGCCTTTGCCGTATTTACGGCAGCGCTCCGGGAATTCCTTGTCGCAGACGGCGAAACAGAAGTTAGAAAGGTAGGGAATGTTGGAACGGTAGGGAAGAATTTTTGCCCCCGCCGGCATAATGTGGTCGGTCGTAATATTGTCGCCGACCTTCAGAAGGGTTTTTGCGGCAATGTCCCGGGGAAGGGTGGTGGTGGTGGGGACTTCCTTGATGTTCGGTCCGCGCAGGACTTCCACGTTCTCCGCTTCCTCCTCACTGGCAGGGGGAATGATCATATTGTCGTTGATCAGGAATTTTTCGGGCTGCTCGATGGGAGCTTCCTCGCCCAGCGTCCGGGGGTCGGTCAGAACGCCGCTGATGGCGGAAGCCGCGGCGGTTTCCGGGCTGACAAGGTAGATTTGGGCGTCCGCTGTGCCGGAACGTCCCTCAAAGTTGCGGTTGAAGGTTCGCAGCGAAATGCCGCCGGAATTCGGGGATTGTCCCATCCCGATGCAGGGGCCGCAGGCGCATTCCAGAATCCGCGCTCCGGCGGAGATCAGATCGGCAAGCGCGCCGTTCTGCGCAAGCATATTGTAAACCTGTTTGGAGCCGGGGGCAATCGAAAGGCTCACATCGGGATGGACCGTCTTTCCTTTTAATATGGAAGCGATCCGCATCATGTCGCGGTAAGAGGAATTGGTACAGGACCCGATACAGACCTGATCCACTTTGATGGGGCCGATCCCGTCCACGGTTTTTACCGCGTCCGGACTGTGGGGACAGGCCGCCATCGGTTTCAGTTTGGACAGGTTGATTTCGATGGTTTCGTCGTACTTCGCGTCGGCGTCTGGCTTGAGCTCCACCCAGTCCTTTTCACGGCCCTGTGCTTTCAAAAACGCAAGGGTTACTTCGTCGGAAGGGAAGATAGAGGTGGTTGCGCCCAGCTCAGCCCCCATGTTGGTGATGGTCGCGCGCTCCGGCACGCTCAGCGCCGCGATTCCTTCGCCGCCGTATTCCACAATCTTGCCCACGCCGCCCTTTACGGACAGAATGCGCAGGACCTCTAAAATAATATCTTTGGCGGAAACCCATGGAGAAAGCTTTCCGGTCAGATTGATACGCAGCATTTTCGGCATGGGGATGTAATATTCGCCGCTGCCCATGGCAACCGCAACGTCAAGCCCGCCGGCGCCCATGGCGAGCATGCCGATTCCGCCGCCGGTAGGGGTGTGGCTGTCCGAGCCGATCAGCGTTTTGCCGGGAACGCCGAAGCGCTCCAAATGGACCTGATGGCAGATTCCGTTGCCGGGTCTTGAAAAATAAATTCCGTGTTTTCTGGCGACCGTCTGAATGTACCGGTGGTCGTCCGCGTTTTCAAAACCGGTCTGCAGGGTATTATGATCGATATAAGCGACGGAGCGCTCTGTTTTTACGCGCGGGACGCCCATAGCCTCGAATTCCAGATAGGCCATGGTTCCGGTGGCATCCTGCGTCAGCGTCTGGTCTATTTTCAAACCGATATCGCTGCCTGGCGTCATTTCGCCGCTCAGAAGATGGGTTTTAATGATCTTTTGTGCCAAAGTCAAACTCATTCTCAAGCTTCCTTCCAAATTCGAATTCCCAACATAGTTAAATATATAACCATTATCCAATAAAAAAGCCAAATTGTCAATCTATCCAATCACTTTCAGCCAAAGCATTCTATTTTGACGCTTTATTTTCTTGATGAATATCACAACAAATGATATAATCATAATATTGATATTTCAAACTTGTACATTTTCGTGTATGAGAACACCCATCTTACGGCACAATAAAGCGGTAGGAGGGATTATCAATGAGTCATAAAGACCAAAAAGAAAAAAGCCGGAAAGAAGATCAGGACTATATAAAGCGGGCCAATGACGACGATAAAGCCGATAAGACCGAGAAAAACGAAAAGCAGACCGACCAGATTATTGACACCGGTTCGGTGATTACCGGAAATGGCAAACATCTGATTCACTGCCTGACGATCATTGGTCAGATTGAGGGGCATTATATTCTGCCTTCGCAAAATAAGACGACCAAGTACGAGCATGTCATTCCGCAGCTTGTCGCGATTGAGGAAGAGCCCACCATAGACGGGCTTCTAATTATTTTGAACACCGTCGGCGGAGACGTGGAAGCAGGGCTTGCCCTTGCGGAGCTGGTTGCGGGTATGAAAAAGCCGACCGTGTCGCTCGTGCTGGGCGGCGGCCATTCCATCGGCGTACCGCTGGCGGTTGCCGCCAAGCGTTCTTTCATCGCCCCCAGCGCGACGATGACCATTCATCCTGTGCGTATGAACGGCATGCTGCTCGGCGTTCCGCAGACTCTTGAGTATTTCCAGCGGATGCAGGAGCGCATTACGCGGTTCGTTACGCAGAATTCTCACATTTCCCCCGAACGGTTCCACGATCTTTCCATGAACACACAGGAGCTGGTTATGGACGTTGGAACGGTTCTGGACGGGAACGACGCCGTCAAGGAGGGCCTGATCGACTCTCTCGGAAGCCTTTCCGACGCCATCGACTGCCTTTACGATATGATAGAAAAAAACAAGGCGCAGCAAAAAAAGTCCGGCGCAAGAACCGCTAAAGCGGGGACGAAAAAGCCGGAGCCCAAAACGGCAAAGACCGCTGCCAAAAGCCGCAGCGTATAAAACGAGCCGCACGAACTACTTTTTTGCTCCCTCTTTGAGGGAGCTGGCGGGCGAAGCCTGACTGAGGGAGTTTATGGAAGCCCGGTCGGGAGCTTTCACTCCCTCCGGCGCGCCGGCGTTACATATAAAGAATGTCCGAGAACAAATTAAAATATAA
>UREO01000057.1 GCA_900546895.1 uncultured Oscillospiraceae bacterium | reverse complement strand
TGAGTGATTCTTTCGGACTGACTTGAACTTGTCGCCAGAGGATACTGTTTACAAAAGCCCGTTTTAAGCCTGATGTTCGCGCCGCTGCTTTGAGCGGCGTGAAAAAAGCCGGGAAACCTATATACGGAGGATAATGATTATGTTACAATTATTTAAAAAGCGAATGATGATACAGTCGCCTGTAAGCGGGCGGATCGTCAGACTGGACGACGTAAATGATCCGGTTTTTTCAGGACGGGCGGTAGGAGACGGCTGCGCGGTTATTCCGGAGGACAATTTCATTTGTTCCCCGTGTGACGGAAAGATCGTTCAGATCATAGACACCAATCATGCTTTCTGTATTCTCAGCGACGATGGGCTGGAGATTTTGGTCCATATAGGTTTGGACACGGTGAAATTAAAGGGAATGGGCTTTAAAAGGCTGAAGGACGAAGGCGCGCGCGTAAAAGCGGGGGACAGCGTTATGGAGGTGGACCTGCAGTATCTTCAGTCACAGAAGAAGGAGATTGTTACGCCGGTATTGATTACGAACATGGACAAAGTCGGCAATCTGCAAATCTCCCGGGGAAATGTCCGTACAGGGGACAGATTGATGAGCCTTATCCTGAAATAAATATTTTTATGCAGCTGCCGCGGATTTTGATGGAGATTCCGCGGCACGGCGTGCGAAGACAGGGGGGGAAGCGTGATGATACAGGTCAGAGTTATGGACAAAAACGGGCTTCATGCAAGACCGGCCAGCAGGGTCGCCAGTATCGCGCTCGCGCATCCCGGCGCGGTTTATCTTGAGAAAGACGGAGTCCGGTGCAACGCGAAAAAAGTTATGGAAATCATGGGGCTCAATTTCATTTGCGGAGATCAGATCAGTGTGACAGCCCTTGGACAGGGCGGTGATCGGGTTGAAGAGTTGATCGAAAGCGTTATCATGAGCTCCGGCGATTGAATCCGGCTTTCGAACCGATTCAATGATTGTTTGCAGGAGTGTATCTATGGAACAGTTTACTCATACCATTCAGGATTCGGATGGCCTTCATGCGCGGCCGGCCGGAATGCTGGCAAAACTTGCGCAGAGTTGTGCTTCCGACATCAGTATTCAGAAGGACGGAAAAACGGCGGACGCCAAGCGCCTGTTTTCGGTAATGAGTCTCAGCGTCAAAACCGGAGAGACCATTACCTTCCGGCTGGAAGGCACAAGCGCCGGAGAAGACTGCCGGAAATTAAAGGAATTCTGCAAAAAAAGCCTTTAATTTCGGCAGGAGCCTTGTACTGTTTATTCACAGGCAGGGTCAATAAGAAAAAGCTTATTGATATCAAAAGGGAAAGTCCCGGGATTTATTGGATCCCGGGACTTTCCCTTTCCCTATATTTTTACGCTGCCCATCCTTTGACATTCTTCTGTTTCTTCCACCTCGGGGGAGAATATTTACAATACAATAAAACCGAAGAGTACTAAAAATGTTTTTGCACATCATTCTTCCACGGCCGCTGCTTCTTCTTTCAGCTGGAACCGGGATAAAAGGTCGGTCAGCACCTTGGACTGGGAGGAGAGCTCTTCGCCCGCCGCGGCGCTTTTCTCGGCCATGAGGGAAATGTTCTGGATCGCGTCGGAAATCTGCGTGATGTTCCCCGTTGTCTGCGTTACGAAAGCGGCCTGTGCGTCGGAGGCCTGCGCGATTTCACCGACAAGCCGGAAAAGTGATTCCGACTTTTGTACGATCACCTGCAGGGACCTTTCCACCTCGTCTACTGCCTTTGCGCCGGTTGCAATCGCATGAACGGTATTGGCGATCAGAGCAGAGGTATCTCCCACGGCGCGGGTGCTTTTGCCGGCCAGATTGCGCACCTCGTTCGCCACGACCGCAAAGCCTTTGCCGTAGGCTCCGGCCCGCGCGGCCTCTACCGCGGCGTTCAGAGCCAGAATGTTTGTCTGGAACGCGATATCGTCGATCGTCTTGACAATCCGTTCTATTTCCCGTGAGGTCTGGGAGATATCCTTCATAGCGGTGATCAGCTGATCCATTTTCCGGTTTCCGTCCTGAATATCCCGCACGATCCCGGACAGCATGACGTTTGCCTGCTGGGCGTTTTCCGCGCTTGTCTGTGCGTGACCGGAGATTTCGTGAACGGAGGAGGAAAGCTTTTCAATGGAGTTCACTTCCTCCGCAGTGTTTAGAGCCAGCGCCAGCGCCACGTCGGACATTTGACCCGCCGAACCGTCTACCTGAACGGCGACCAGACGGACCTGAAAAAGCGTCTGGTTCAGGCCGGAAAGGATTCCGTCGATCGCGGTCAGAATTTCGTGAAAATCTCCCGGATAGGCGGCGCTGCTCTGCAGGGAAAGGTCGCCGGAGGAAATCGCTTTCAAGATCATGCAGAGGTCTGTAATCATCCGGCGCAGATTTTCCGACGTTGTATTGAGGGCATTTGCAATTCTGCCCGTCTCGTCCTGAGATTTTACTTCGAGACGGATATTCAGGTTTCCGCCGGAAATCCGTTCAATGCCCTCCGTTACCTGCAAAACCGGTCTGGTAATGTTTCCGGCGATCCGGAAAGCAAAGAAAAGAGCAATGAGGAAGGAGAGGATTCCGACACCGATCATCAGGGCAATGGCGGCCGGTACGCTGGACATAAATTCTGAATGCGCTTCCGAAACATTGACGGACCATCCGTCCGTTCCCGAAATAGGAGCGTATGCGCCGAAATACTGCCGGCCGTTCCACTTGTAAAGGGAAAATCCTGTTTTTCCCTGAACCATGTTGGCTTCCATTTTGGCGACGACGGGATCGGATTTGCCGTTCTTTTCCTTTGCGGCAGCGGCGGAATCGCTTTGTACCACCCTGGTGCCGGAATGGTTGAGAATATAGGTGTTGCCTTGATTGCCTACTTTCACTTTGGCAACAATGTCACCCAGTGAACGGTACGGAATGCTGATCAGAATGACATGCGGCGCGGAGGGATAGGCGTAGTCGAAATGCACTTCCCCGTTTTCCGTGAGAGGATCGCTCAGGCAGGGGGCCCCCTGCTTTGCCTGTATAAAGGCTTGATTTTCCTGATAATTATCGCCGTTCAGGGCGGAAATTCCGTCTTCTTTGACGATATCCACCTTCACCAGCCCGTTTTCCTTGACGAGGCTGTTGATGTACTGTCTGGTGGACCCATAGTCCGCCCCGACGGTGTTTTTGATCATTGAGACCGACTGGGCCATAATTTCATACTGTCTGAGCTGGGCACTGATTTCGGAAGAGACGATGCCGGCCGTTTTGCTCAGTGTTTTCTGCAAAGACTGCTCCGTGGAGCGGACAATAAAAAAAGCGGAAAAAATGCAAAGAACGCTGACTGTGCAGAGAATAATAATTGCTGTAAATTGAACAAGCTTATTCTTGATCGTTTTCTGTCTGTTACGCACAATGAAGATACCCTTCCCGTCGTTTAATAGGATCTTTATTCAACGGTTTCAGTATATCATTATTTATAACACCATACAGAAATTACCAGTGATTTTAAGACGGAATTAACCTTCCTTTTACATTCTGTTTTCTTCCTCTTCCGGCAGCCGACTGTTCAATTTTTTCTCTTCCAGACGCTTGTTGATGTTTTCCCGCAGGAGTGTGTACATCACGGCACAGAGAGGAATGTTGACCAGCATCCCGATCAGGCCGAACGTGTTGCCGCCGATGGTGACGGCGGCAAGCACCCACAGCGCCGGCAGGCCGACCTTCGAGCCGACCACGCGCGGGAAGATCAGGTTTCCCTCCAGCTGCTGGAGGACGACAAAGAATATGACGAACCAGACCGCCTGAATGGGGTTGACGACCAAAATCAGCAGGGCGCCGATACAGGTGCTTAAAAACGCGCCGAAAATTGGAATCAGCGCCATAAACGCCACAATCACGGAGACGAGCAGCGCGTAGGGAAAGCTGAAAATCCGCATTCCAATAAAGCAGAGCGAGCCGAGAATACAGGCTTCGGTGCACTGACCGGCGATGAAATTGGAAAAGGCATGGTCGGTCAGGCTGCACACCCGTACGATGGTGTCGGCCGGCTTTTTGGGGAAATAAGCATACAGGAAACGCTTTGTCTGGGCTTCCAGCTTTTCTTTTTGCGCGAGAATATTGATGGCGAAGACAAGGCCGAGCACCATGGTAATGACCGCGTGGAACAGATTCGTAGCCACCGTAACGGTGGAGCCCACCAGCGTATTGGCCAGCTTCTGCCCGTACTGAGCCAGCATCTGGCTGAGGTTTGTCCAGTCGATCTGCAGATTGCTGACGTATTCCCTGACCGCGGGATACTTGTTTCCGACTGTGATCAGGCTGTTCTGAAGCTCGGTGAAAAAGCCCGGAATATTGTTGGTCAGGCTGGTAATCGTGCGGACAAGCTCCGGGATCAGGATCAGCATAATCAGGGCGATAATCCCGATGACAATCAGAAAGGTGATCAGAATGCTGACCGCGCGCCTCACTTTCGGCCAGTTTTTCGTATAGCGGCGGTTAATCGGCGCAAGCAGGCGGCTTTCTACATGCCGCATCAGGACATTGAGGATAAAGGAGATCGCGAGGCCGAGCAGGATCGGCTCAAAAATCCCCGCAATGATCCCCGTCAGTTCCGAAAACCGGTATAAATTTTTCAGCCCCAGGTAAAGCACAATGCTGAAAGCAATGAGCAGGGCGATCTTTTTCATGTTGCTTTTATTAAGTTCCATTTTCCGTTCCTTTCCAACCTGTTGCCGGTGCCCTTCGGTACCCTTTGACAGGCTGTCCCATTCCACTGCGTGATTCCACAGGCGCAACGCGCCGTCATGATATCTTTTTCAATTGGCGAAGCGGGTATCGTCATCGCTTGCGATCATTATACCATAATGCATACCGATAGGAAATAATTGCTTTCAAAAGCCTTTTTTATATTTTAGCACAATTTGTTTGACAATATATGGCTTCCCTCAAATAATTTAATAGAATACGGTTTCGCGGTTTTCATCCGGCTGTTTCTATGTTATGATGGAATCCATAGAAAAAATATCTAAATAAACGGCCTGCTCTATGGGCGGATACCGTTCTACAGCAATTCCATTTCAGTTTGCAGGAAGAAACCAAAACTTGTTGCAGAGTCAACTGGAAATGCTATCATATTGACGATATGGAAACAGAGGATAGAATTGTGCTGTTGTTATCTGCGGAAAAAATCAGGAAAAGCTACAGTGAGAAAATACTGCTGAAGGATGTCTCCCTGGGGATTCAGGAGGGGGACAAAATCGGGATGATCGGGGTAAACGGAACCGGAAAAAGTACGCTTTTGAAAATCATTGCGGGACAGGAAAGCCCGGACAGCGGCGCGGTCACCAAATTCGGAAGCGTGCGCGTAGGGTATCTGCCGCAGAATCCGGTTTTTTCGGAAGGGGTTACGGTGCTGGAACAGGTCAAACAGGGGATTGCACAGCAGCAGCGGGAATCGAAGGACTATGAATGCAAAGCGATTTTAACCCGTCTTGGGATCATGGATTTTGACGAACCGGTCAGCCGGCTTTCCGGCGGGCAGAAAAAGCGCGTATCGCTTGCCAGCGCGCTGGTGACCCCTGTGGAGGTGCTGGTGCTGGACGAGCCCACCAACCATATGGACAACGACATGGTCGACTGGCTGGAGAACTATCTTGCCCGTTACCCGGGCGCGCTGCTCATGGTGACGCACGACCGTTATTTCCTTGACCGCGTCACCAACCGGATCGTCGAACTGCAGGACGGAAACCTGTACAGCTATCAGGCAAATTACACCAAATATCTGGAACTGAAAGCAGAGCGGGAAAGCATGGAGGCCGCAAGTGAGCGCAAACGCCAAAGTCTGCTCCGAAAGGAGCTGGAGTGGATTCAGCGCGGCGCGCGGGCGCGCAGCACAAAGCAGCGCTTCCGGGTGGAGCGGTTTGCGCAGCTGAGTGCGCAGGAGGCAGGGGCGGAACAGGAAAAGCTGGCGATGAGCTCCGTAAGCACGCGGCTCGGCAGGAAAATCATTGAAATAGACGGGATTGAAAAGTGCTACGGCGACAGGCGGCTCATCCGGGGTTTTTCCTATAACCTGCTGCGCGGGGACCGTATCGGCGTGATCGGCGCAAACGGCTGCGGAAAATCAACGCTGCTGAAAATCATTACCGGACAGGTTGCGCCGGACAGCGGCACGGTCACCGTGGGAGAAACCGTACGGATCGGCTGCTTTTTGCAGGAATGCGAGGATATGGACCCCGGTCTGCGCGCAATCGACTATATTAAGAATATCTCCGCGGAGGTTATGACTCCGGAGGGGACGCTGACCGCGTCCCAGCTGATGGAAAAGTTCCTGTTTACGTCCGAACTGCAGTATTCGGTGATCGGCAGGCTGTCGGGAGGGGAACGCCGCAGGCTCTACCTGCTCGGCATTCTGATGCAGGCGCCGAACGTTTTGCTTTTCGACGAGCCCACAAATGACCTTGACATCCAAACGTTGACCATTCTGGAGGATTATCTCCAGAATTTTTCGGGCGCCGTTGTTGTCGTGTCCCACGACCGTTATTTTCTGGATAAGGTCGCGGAGCATATTTTCGCGTTTGAAAACGGGGAAATCCACGATTATACCGGCGGCTATTCCGACTATCTGGAACAGAAAAAGCCCGAGCCGGAGGAAACGCCGAAGGCAAAGGAAAGCAAGCCGAAAGCCGCTTACCGGGAAAAACCGGCCAAACTGAAATTTTCCTTTAAGGAAGAGCGGGAATACGGGGAAATCGATTCAGTCATCGCCGGGCTGGAGGAAAAAATTGCCGCCAAGGAACGGGAAATCGCACAGCAGTCCAGCAACTACGTCCTGCTTTCCGAATTGATTGCGGAAAAAGAAGCGCTGGAAGCCGAGCTTGACGCCAAAACCGAACGCTGGGTATACCTGAACGAGTTGGCCGACCGGATCGCGGAGCAAAACACAGAAGAATCACCGTAAATTAAAAAGGGCAGCCGTTCAGCGGCTGCCTTTTCAGATCATCTATAAAGCCTTTAACAGATTCTCGGTAATCCCTCGCCGTAAAGAACGGTGACTATACGGGTGCCCCCGATGGGGGTGCGCAGCAGGACGGTGCCGGGCTCGCCGGAAACGACTGTTCCTATAATGGCCGCGTTTTCCCCGTACCGGCTTTTTTTCATGCAGGCAAGTGCTTTCTGTGCGTCCCCGGCGGCTACGACGGCGGTCATTTTACCCTCGTTGCCCATATAAAGGGGGTCAAGGCCCAATATTTCACAGAAGCCGCGTACCTGTGCGGAAACGGGAATCGCTGTTTCCTCAAGCTCCATGCAGCAGGAAGAGGCGCCCGCAAATTCGTTCAGCACCGTTCCCAGGCCGCCGCGGGTTACGTCACGCATGGCTTTTACCTTTACACCGCTTTCCAGAAGCGCGCTTACCATTTCGTTCAGGGGGGCGCAGTCGCTTTGAATAGTATTCCGGATATTCATCCGTTCGCTCAGAATGGCCGCGTGATGGTCGCCCAGATTGCCCGAAAGCAGGATCACGTCACCCTCTTCGCAGGAGGCCGCGCTGAGCGAGACGTCCGACGGCACAAAGCCCACACCGGCGGTGTTGATGTAGATGCCGCCCTTGCCTTCCACGACCTTGGTGTCGCCCGCCACAATACTGACTCCGGCTTCCGAAGCGGTTTCCGCCATGGAGGCCGCTATTTTTTTGAGCTCCTCCGTGTCGGCGCCTTCCTCCAGAATGAATCCGCAGGTAAGGTAGCGGGGCTTTGCCCCGCTCATCAAAAGGTCGTTCACTGTCCCACAGACGGACAGTCTGCCGATATCGCCGCCGGGGAAAAACAGGGGCGTTACCACGAAGCTGTCCGTCGTCACGGCGATCTTTTCCGCTCCGGGAACAACGGCGGAATCCTCCATTTTAGCCAAAACGGAATTGTGAAAGCTTTTTTCAAAAATATCTTCGATCAGCTCGGCGGTTGCTTTTCCGCCGCTGCCGTGCGCCATGGTTATTTTCATTACCGTTTCCTCATATTTGTAAAATAATTGTAGCAGCTGCCCTCCATCGACACCATACAAGCGCCCTGCGGCGTCTGCGGGGTACAGGTGGAACCGAACAGGGAGCATTCGTTCGGGGAGACCGCTCCGGTTAGCACCTGCGCACAGCGGCAGTGGGCGTTGGCGCCGCGGTCGTTGTTCAGGCCGGCGCTGCCCGCGTCGAAGCGGGCGTATTCTTCCCGCAGAAGCAGGCCGGAATCCGGGATGCTGCCCATCCCGCGCCATGCGGCGTTACAGGGGGCAAAATACTTCTCTACCATTTTCTGCGCGGTCCGGTTGCCTTTCTCCGTTACCGCGCCGGGGTACAGATTCATGACCCCGGCTTTTCCGCTTTTTCGGACGAGCGCGTAAATCGCCGCCAGAATCTGCGGCCCTTCAAAGCCCGCGACTGCGAACGGAATGCCGTATTTTTCGGACAAAGGCTCAAAAATACGGCTGCCGGTAATCACGCTGACGTGGCCGGGCGCGAGAAAACCGTCCACGCCGCCCTGGTTTTTGCAGATCCAGTCGATCACCGGGGGCATGGTTTTCAGGGAGGTCAGGATCTTTACATTGGAGATGCCGTTTGCAATCGCTTCCTCAAGCAGCATGGTGTACACCGGGGCGGTGGTTTCAAATCCGACCGCCGCGAAAATGTAGGTGCGGGAGGGGTCGGCCGCCGCCAGCTTCAGCGTATCCAGCGGGGAATAGACCATCCGCACATGGCCGCCCGCGGCTTTCGCGTCATTCAGGCTCCGGCAGCCGCCCGGTACGCGCAGCATGTCGCCGAACGTGACGACCACGTTTTCCGGTTCCATGCTAAGTGCGACAAGCTTGTCAATATAGGCGGTGACCGTGACACAGACGGGGCATCCGGGTCCGGAGATCATCCGGACGGCGGGGGAGAGCATTCCGGTAATGCCGCAGCGGGAAATCTGCGCCGTGTGGGTCCCACAGACCTCCATCAGCCGCAGGGGCGGTCCGTCGTAGGCTTTCAGATACGATTGGATATCCGTCATAGCGCTTCCATTTCCTTCAGAAGCTCCTCCAGCGCGTTGCGGTCCTGTTCCGTCAGCACCTGCAGGATGCATCCTGCGTGAACCAGAACGCTGTCGCCCGGTTTGATTTTCACCAGGCCGGCCTCTGCTTCCAGCGTATTTCCGCTGAAATCCACCGTCGCTTTTCTACCGTTTACTTTAACAACCCTGCCGGGCAGTGCAACACACATAGCAATCTCCTTTTGGTTGGAATCTTCCGAATCGTCGGTGGCTTATTTGCGAACGCCCTCTGCCTGCGCGCAGAGCCACGCCTGCCCCAGACAGATTCCGCCGTCGTTGGACGGTACGGCGGAATTGAAATAGACCTGAAAACCGTCCGCGGTCAGCCGGTCATGGCAGTCCCCAAGAAGCAGAAGGTTTGCGAAAACGCCCCCGCTCAGGGCTACGCGGCTTTCGCCGCTTTCTTCCCGGATGCTCCGGCAGACCGTCAGAATCATTTCGGCAAGCGCCCGGTGAAACCCAAGCGCAATGCGGTTGCTGTTTTCCCCTTTTGCAGCCGCTTGCAGAAGCTGGCGGATAAAATCGGCCTGATCTGCTTCCAGTTCCCCGGCGGGATTCCGGCTGAGGGCGAAGTGGAACGGTACCGGCTCTTCTCCGGCTTCTTTTGCCGCAGAAGCCGCGTTTTCCAGCGCGATGGCGCATTCCCCTTCGTAGGAATTCTCTTCTTTAATGCCCAGTATGGCGCAGACCGCGTCGAACAGCCGCCCCGCGCTGGAGCTTTCCTGTGTGTTGACCTGATGCCGGAGGGCGGCCTTGACAAACGGGAAGCGCTCGCTGCCGGATTCCTCGCCCGCGGCGAACCGGTAGCAGTCGGAGGTCAGCACGGCGTTTTTCGCCGCCGCGTCGCCGCCGCAGAGCCGAATAGGGCTTAGATGCGCCCGGCGCGCAAAGTCCGCGCCGCGGCAAAGCAAAAATTCCCCGCCCCAGACCGTTTTGTCCGTGCCGTAGCCGGTGCCGTCGAAAACCACGCCGATACAGCCGTCCAGACGATGCTCCGCCATGACGGAAGCGGCGTGAGCGTGATGGTGCTGAATAAGGATGGGGCTTTCCAGACCGAAGTCCCGCGCGATCCTCTGTGCCAGCGCGTGGGACTGATAGCCGGGATGCAGGTCGCACGCAATTCTCTGCGGGGAAATCCGCAGAAGCTGTTCCATCCGCTTCAGGCCGATTTTGTAATTCTCATAGACCTTGTAATTTTCGATGTCTCCGAAATACTGGCTCAGATAGGCGCGGTTGCCGCTGAGCAGGCAAAAACAGCTTTTCAGGTCCCCGCCCATGGCCAGAATCGGATGCTCCGTCCGCTGCTCCAGTAGAACGGGCAGGGGAACATATCCCCGGCTGCGGCGGAGAATCTGGGGTACCGAGCACACGACCCGTCCGACGGAGTCGTCCAGCGGGGTCACGATTCGGCGGGTATTGTACAGGATTCCCGCAAGATAGGGAATGTCTGACCGAAGCAGTTCGTCGTCCTTATACATTATCGGCTCGGAGGTAACATTCCCGCTCGTGACGATTAAGGGGCCGCAGGCGTCCGTCAAAAGCTGGTGCAGGCCGGTGCAGGGCAGAAACGCGCCGAGAAAACGGCTTTCCCCGCAGACACCGGAGCAAAACCCGTCCGAAGGGTTGCCCAGCAGCACAATGGGACGGGCCGCGGACAGCAGCATGGTTTCTTCTTCCTGATTCACACCGCACATTTTGCGAATGCTTTCCAGATCGGGAAATAGGACGGCGAAGGGCTTCTTTTCCCGTCCCTTTAAAAGACGAAGGCGCTCCACCGCGTCTTCAAGGCTGGGGGAACAGACAAACTGATATCCGCCCACGCCTTTTACGGCGAGCACAGCCCCGCTTTTCAGTAGGGTAACCGCCCGTTCCAGAGCTTCCTGCTTTTCCAGCGTGATTCCGCCGGTAAGCAGCTGCAGCTGAGGCCCGCAGCGGTGACAAGAGATCGTCTGCGCGTGGCGCCTGCGCCCGGATGCATATTCGCGCTCGCAGTCGGGGCACATGGCAAAGTCCTTCATGGTGGTGGTTTCACGGTCGTAAGGCAGGGTGTTCATAATGCTGAACCTAGGCCCGCAGGAAGCGCAGCTGATAAACGGATATCCCCGGCGCCGGTTTTCGGGCGAATACAGCTCTTTTTTGCATTCGTCGCACATCGGCAGGTCCGGCGGAATCATCGGCGTGCCTGTCTCGTTTTGCGCGGCCTTGCCGCTTTTCAGAATGGAAAAGCCGTCAAAGCGCTGTTCCGGCATCGGCTCTGTCTTAATTTCCGTCACCAGCGCGCCGTTCGGCGCTTCGGTGTGAAGGAAATGCAGAAATTCCTCCACCCGCTGCTTTTCCCCGGAGGCGGCGATTTCAACAACCCCGCCGCTGTTGCGCACGCTGCCGGAAATATCCAGCCTGTGCGCCAGCCCGGCTACAAAGGGACGGTATCCCACACCCTGTACGATGCCGGAAACGGTAATGAAAACATTCATTCCATTTCAATGCTCTCTATCTTTACTTCTCTGCCCACTTCGCTCGGCTCTCCCTGAGTGCCGCACGTGGGGCAGGAAAAATCAAAGCGCTTGCGTTCAAACAGCTCGTTGCATTTGGGGCAGCGCAGCTTTGATTTAACGGAGCGGACATTCATCTGCGCACCTTCGCAGACAGTGCCCTTGGATAAATCCTCGAAGTACATCTGAATGCTTTCTCCCGCGTATCCGGAATCCTCCCCTACCGCAATGTTGATGGCTGTGACCTTCTTTTTTCCCGCCGCTTCCGCTTTTTCGGTAGCTTCCTTCAAAAAATCGGCGGCTTTATGATAATCGTGCATGATAACGGCTCCTTTTTGTTCTTAAATAGTTTTTAGGATGCGTTCTGATTTTCCACGGGGGTCTGGCAAACGGTATCGATGGTCTTGCGCTGAGCGGGCTCGGTGTAACTCTGATGCATGGAAAGACATTTCTTGGGGCAGCTTTCCACACAGCAGCCGCACTGGATGCAGCTGAAGCGCTGAATAGACCAGCTTTTTTCTCCCCGGTTCACCTGAATGGCGCCGGTCGGGCATTTTTTGGAACACAGTCCGCAGAAAACGCAGGCGTCCACGTCGTTTTCTATATGGCCCCTTGTGCGCTGAGGATATTCTCTCGGCTGCTCCGGATACGGCCGGGTGGCCGGTTTTGAAAATAAATTGTGCAGTTCGATTTTTGCAAAAGTCAGGAAACTCATTCTTTCATCACCTTTCGGTACAGCTGATGCAGGGATCAATCGTCAATATTAGAATGGG
>UREO01000056.1 GCA_900546895.1 uncultured Oscillospiraceae bacterium | reverse complement strand
GAGTAGTGCGAAATTCTGTCGGAGCGGGAGATTCTATGGTGGCTGGATTCATAGCGGGATACTTACCACACGAAAGCTATCCTGAGGCGTTCCGTATGGGCGTTGCGTCCGGAAGCGCAAGCGCCTTTTGCGAAGAGCTGGCCACAAAAGCTGAAATTGGTGCATTATTAAATTCAATATAAAATAGAGGAGGAGTTATTGTGCGTATTACAGATCTGTTAAGCGATTCCAGCATCAATCTTCATGCAAATCCAAAATCAAAATTGGAAGCAATCGACGAACTGGTAACCCTGATGAGCCGTACCGGTAATCTGAAAAACGTGGAGGAATACAAACAGCGCGTATGGGCCCGTGAGAAAGAGGGAACAACGGGAATAGGGGAAGGCGTAGCCATTCCTCACGCAAAAACCAATGTGGTTCTCCGCCCTGGATTAAGCGCGATTGTCGTACAGGATGGAGTGGATTTTGATTCTCTTGATGGTACTCCCGCCATGCTTCTGTTTTTGATAGCCGCACCGGATACCAATGAAAACGTGCATCTGGACGTGCTTGCGCGGCTGTCCGTCCTATTGATGAACGACAAATTTCGTCAATCACTCATAAATGCAAAAAACAGTAATGAATTCCGTAAACTGATTGATCAGGCCGAAACTGCAAAATTAGCGGAAGAAACGGAAGCAGGCGATTCCGCGTACCGTCTCTTGGCAGTCACCGCCTGCCCGACAGGCATTGCCCACACCTACATGGCGGCGGAAAACCTTCAGGCAACAGCAAAACAAATGGGAATCCGTATCAAAGTGGAAACAGACGGTTCCGGCGGAGCAGAAAATGTTTTGACAAAAGCTGAAATTGCAAAGGCCGACTGTATTATCATTGCTGCGGATCGTCAGGTTGAAATGAACCGTTTCGACGGCAAAAGCGTTTTACAGGCCAGAGTTTCTGACGGAATCAACAAGGCTCAGAATTTGATAGAGCAGGCAATCAGCGGAAACGTACCTGTTTACCACAGCACCGGAAAAGATGCAGTCTATCAAACCGAAGAAAATGAAAGCGTCGGCCGTCAGATTTACAAACATCTGATGAATGGTGTTTCACATATGCTTCCCTTTGTTATCGGCGGAGGAATCTTAATCGCACTCTCTTTTCTTTTTGACAACTATGCGATTGATCCCAGTAAGTTTGGCAACAATACCCCCCTTGCCGCTTTTCTGAACCAAGTCGGCAGCGCCGCGTTCGGTTTCATGCTGCCAATTTTAGCGGGCTTTATCGCCATGAGCATCGGGGACCGCCCCGCGCTGGCGGTCGGCTTTGTGGGCGGCGCGGCGGCAAGCACCGGCGGCGCGGGATTCCTTGGCGCCTTGCTGGCAGGTTTTATTGCCGGATATCTGGTAGTCGGCCTGAAAAAGCTCTGCGCAGGATTTCCAAAGAGTCTGGAAGGAATTAAGCCGGTTTTGATCTATCCCTTTTTTGGCGTACTATTTATCGGATTAGCTATGGTATTTATTGTAGATCCGCCTGTTTCGGCGTTTAACTCATGGCTCACGGCCAGTCTGAACGGCATGGGAAGTACGAGCAAGGTTCTTCTGGGCGTCCTGCTCGGCGGGATGATGTCAATTGATTTCGGCGGTCCTATCAATAAGGCTGCTTACGTGTTTGGTACAGCATCCATTGCTACCGGAAACTTTGATATTATGGCGGCCGTAATGATCGGCGGCATGGTTCCTCCTCTTGCCATCGCGCTTTGCACAACTTTCTTTAAGAACAGATTTACATATCAGGAACAGCAATCAGGGATTGCAAACTATGTAATGGGTCTTTCCTTCATTACAGAAGGAGCCATTCCGTTTGCCGCATCCGATCCGCTCCGGGTAATCCCCGCCTGCGCAATTGGTTCCGGCCTCGCCGGAGGACTATCCATGTTATTTGACTGCACCCTTCGGGCACCTCATGGTGGCATTTTCGTTTTCCCCGTAGTTGGGAATCCATTGATGTATGTTGCCGCATTGCTTGCGGGTTCAGTTGTCGGCATGCTTCTTTTGGCCCTTTTAAAAAAGCCTCTGAAAAATCATGTCTAATACAAAATCACTTTCCATTAAGTCCTCTTTCCACTGGTTCTGTACCTGGAAACCCGCTAACGCTCTTAATTGAATAACTCATTGGAAATTTCTCTATTTATTATACGAATTGTAAATCTTTTTCGCTCGTCTTATCGCAATTTCATTTCAGTTTATACAAAACGTGTTCCTCCCCCGCCTTCGGCGGGGGAGGGACACAACCTTGTTGCAAAATCAGCTGGAAATGCTGTAACATAAATATTAAAAATAGTATAGCACAGAATGAAAAAAACGAAAATTCAGTCGGCGTCGTCCAAAGGCAGGATGTAATTAAATAAATTAAATAGAAAACAAAATTAAAGTCTATGATTTATAGTGAGTATGACAGTTTCCTTTATGAAATCTTTCTTGCTTTTTCGTAGAACTATGATATAATATTAACAAATAAGTTTTCGGTGCGCCGGCTGAGACGGAGTTTTTTATCTTACGGCAAACCATGGGGAAACTTTTCAAAAGTGATCGTACTGAATGCAGGAGGGTTCGTCCCGAATGAGAAGGCGAGAGAATAGTGGAAATTCAAAGGGCACGTCTGTGTGCCTTTGTTTTGATATGCTATCCCTGTGCCTTTTCGGCGCAGGGACTTTTTTTGCACAGAAAGGAGGCTATCCAATGGAATCCAGAATCGCTCTGGTCGGAATTGTAGTGGAAAACACCGATTCGGTGGAAAAAATCAACGCCACTCTCCACGAATACGGGGAGTACATTGTGGGAAGAATGGGCATTCCCTATCATAAACGGCACATTTCGGTCATCAGTATCGTGATGGACGCGCCGGGGGACGTCATCAGTGCCCTTTCCGGGAAGCTGGGAATGATCCCCCACGTCAACATCAAAACAGTCTACTCAAAAATTCCCCCAACGGAAGAGTAATCAGAACGGAGATTATGCATGAAGGCTCTGATCGACAGGCTTTACACGGAAAGAACGCTCAGTAAAGAAGATTTCTGCCTCCTTTTAAGCCACTGTACACCGAAAAACAGCGAATACCTTTTTCAGCTGGCCCGGAGCGTGTCCAAAAAATATTTCGGGAACCGGATTTACGTCCGCGGGCTGATCGAGTTTACCAACTACTGCCGCAACGACTGCTACTACTGCGGAATCCGGTGCGGCAACCACAGAGCGGAACGCTACCGCCTGACGGAGGAGGAAATTCTGTCTTGCTGTGAAAGCGGCTACGGGCTGGGCTTCCGTACTTTCGTTTTGCAGGGGGGCGAAGACCCGTTTTATACGGATGGGGATATCATCGGTCTGGTAAGCTCCATCAAAGAAAGCTATTCCGACTGCGCCGTCACCCTTTCCATCGGCGAAAAAAGCGAGGAGGCCTATCGGAAATACTTTCAGGCGGGGGCGGACCGTTACCTGCTGCGGCATGAAACCGCCAACGCGCACCACTACGGCAGGCTCCACCCGAAAATCCAGACGCTGCAGACCCGGATGGAATGCCTGCGGGCGCTGAAGAAAACCGGCTATCAGGTGGGCACCGGCTTTATGGTCGGGTCGCCCTACCAGACGGTGGAAAATCTTGCGGAAGATCTGCTTTTTATCCGGCAGCTCGAGCCGGAGATGGTGGGAATCGGGCCATATATTCCCCACCACGGCACGCCGTTTGCCGATCAGCCCGCGGGAAGCCTGGAACTGACACTGTTCCTGATCGGTATCCTCCGGCTGATGCTGCCGAACGCGCTGATTCCCGCGACGACCGCGCTGGGCACCATTCACCCGAGCGGGCGGGAAAAAGGGATTTTAGCCGGGGCGAATGTCGTCATGCCCAATCTTTCCCCTGTAAGAGTACGGAAAAAATACGAGCTGTATGACAACAAAATCTGTACGGGCGAGGAAGCGGCCGAGTGCCGGTTCTGTCTGCAGAACCGGATGGAAAGCATCGGATACCGGATTGTGGTCGACCGGGGGGATTTCCGCCCCGCCAATCTGAACGATTAAGGAGTTTTTATCATGTATCACTGCAAATCGAAAACAGCAACTGAATTTATTGACGACGAGGAAATTCTGGATACTCTGGACTACGCCCAAAAAAACAAGCGGAACCGCGAGCTGATCGACGGTCTGCTCGAGCGGGCGAAGGACTGTAAGGGACTGACCCACCGGGAAGCGGCCGTCCTGCTCGAATGCGACCTGCCGGACGAAAATGAAAAGATGTTCAAGCTGGCTAAAAAAATTAAGCAGGCATTCTACGGAAACCGGATTGTGATGTTTGCTCCGCTCTATCTTTCCAACTACTGCATTAACGGCTGCGTATACTGTCCCTATCATCTTAAGAATAAAAAAATCTGCCGCAAAAAGCTGACGCAGGAAGAAATTGCCCGTGAGGTCGTCGCCCTGCAGGATATGGGCCATAAACGTCTGGCGCTGGAAACCGGCGAGGACCCGGTGAACAACCCGATCGAATACGTGCTGGAAAGCATCCAGACCATTTACGGCATCAAACATAAAAACGGAGCTATCCGCCGTGTCAACGTCAATATCGCGGCGACGACCGTGGAAAACTACCGGAAGCTGAAGGAAGCCGGAATCGGTACCTATATCCTTTTTCAGGAAACCTACAATAAAAAGAGCTATGAGGAGCTGCATCCCACAGGCCCGAAGCACGACTACGCCTACCACACCGAGGCCATGGACCGCGCGATGGAAGGCGGTATTGACGACGTGGGGATCGGCGTACTGTTCGGATTAAATATGTACCGCTACGATTTTGTCGGGCTTCTCATGCACGCGGAGCATCTGGAAGCCGCCATGGGCGTCGGCCCGCACACCATCAGCGTACCGCGCATCCGGCCCGCCGACGACATTGACCCAAA
The DNA here is from genome assembly GCA_900546895.1 of uncultured Oscillospiraceae bacterium. GTDB lineage: Bacteria > Bacillota > Clostridia > Oscillospirales > Acutalibacteraceae > Caproiciproducens. Next base: position 7,508 of record UREO01000056.1, on the reverse strand, counting down.
GAACTTCACAAACGCTATTTCGGACGATATTTTTGCCAAAATCGTCGCCGTGCTGCGCATTGCGGTCCCCCATACCGGTATGATTATCTCCACCAGAGAGTCCCAGAAAACAAGGGAACGCGTACTGGAACTGGGCGTTTCCCAGATCAGCGGCGCTTCCTCCACCAGTGTCGGCGGGTACGTCGAGCCGGAAGAGGAGGAGGACAATTCTGCGCAGTTCGAGGTAAATGACAAGCGTACGCTGGACGAAATCGTCGGCTGGCTGCTGGATCTCGGCTTTATCCCCAGCTTCTGCACCGCCTGCTACCGCGCGGGACGGACCGGCGACCGCTTCATGACCCTAGTGAAGGCCGGACAGATCGCGAACTGCTGTCATCCGAACGCCCTGATGACGCTCAAGGAATATCTGGAGGATTACGCTTCCAAGGATACCAGACAAAAAGGCGAAGCGCTGATTGCCAAGGAAGTTTTCAATATTCCGAACGAAAAAGTCCGCTCGATTGCCATGGAGCATTTGCAGGAGATGAAAGCGGGCAAACGGGACTTCCGGTTTTAAAGAGTAATCCATTAAGAAAGGGTGCGAAAAATGAGCCTGACGGATACCCCAAGAGCCAACCGGCTTCACATCGGCATTTTCGGGAAGCGCAACAGCGGAAAGTCCTCCCTGATCAACGCGCTCACCCGGCAGGAGACCGCGCTGGTTTCGGACGTCGCCGGAACAACGGCGGACCCCGTGTATAAGTCCATGGAAATTTACGGCATCGGCCCCTGTGTGTTCATCGACACCGCCGGGTTCGACGACGTGGGCGAGCTGGGCCAAATGCGGGTGGAGAAAACAAAAAAGGTTATTGACAAAACCGACATTGCCCTGGTCGTTTTCAGCGGCGAAGACATTGCGGAGGAGCTCCGCTGGACAAACATCCTGCAGGAGCATAAAATTCCGGTTATTGCCGTCGTCAACAAGGCCGATATTCTTGCCGACGCGGCTAAAATCGCCGCGAAGATCCGAAGAGCCGGCAAGCTAAGCCCCATTGTGGTCAGCGCAAAGGCAAAAACGGGGATTGAAAAAATCCGCGAAGAGCTCATCCGCCGGCTGCCCGAGGATTACGAGGCAAAGAGCATTACCGGCGGGCTGGCGGACAACGGAGACTTGATCCTGCTGGTGATGCCGCAGGATATTCAGGCGCCGAAGGGCCGCTTGATTCTGCCGCAGGTACAGACGCTGCGCGAGCTGCTCGATAAAAAGTGCGTCGTCCTCAGCGCGACCACCGACAAGCTGGACGAAGCGCTGGCCTGTCTGAAAGAACCGCCCAAGCTGATTATCACCGATTCGCAGGTATTTAAGACCGTATATGAAAAAAAGCCGAAGGAAAGCAGGCTGACCTCTTTTTCGGTCCTGTTCGCCAATTACAAGGGAGACCTCCCGTATTATGTGGAAAGCGCAAGTGCGATTGACCGCCTGACAGAGCGGTCCCGGGTGCTGATTGCGGAAGCCTGCACCCACGCGCCGCTGGCAGAGGATATCGGGCGGGAAAAGCTCCCGCGCATGCTCCGCAAAAAGGCCAGAGAAGCCCTGACGGTCGACGTGGTGAGCGGTTCCGATTTTCCGGAGGATCTTTCCCCGTATGATCTGGTGATTCAGTGCGGGGCCTGCATGTTCAACCGGAAATATGTGCTGTCGCGCGTGGAACGCGCCCGCGCGCAGGGGGTTCCCATGTCCAACTACGGCGTGGTGATCGCGTATCTGTCCGGGATTCTCGACAAAATCGACTTGAGTTGACCGGCATAGCACGACAAAAAGAGAAGGCTCGCTAAAACGGGCCTTCTCTTTTTGTCTGTTCTGCTTATTCCACCGTAATAACCGAAACCGGACAGCCTTCCTGCGCCTCGACCGCCCTGTCCTCAACCTCGGGCGGCACATCCTCCCTGTAAACCTCGGCCACACCGTCGTCGCCCATTCTGAAAACCTCGGGACAGGTTTCGGGACAGAGTCCGCAGGAAATGCATCCGCTTCTGTCAAGAGTTGCTTTCATAATAACATCCTTCTTTCCGGTCAAACATGACCAAAATATTTTCGTCATTTTTATTGGAGGGATATTAGGATATTCCTTTGTATTGTTGTCTGATCGCGGAATTTTATTCCGTATTCAACATTTTTTACCAAATCATCACTTCGATATTATTCTTTCATCCCATGATACACAAACAGCGCCAAAAGTAAATATTTTTTCTTCCTCCTACATTACATGGTCTTCCTTTTTTTCAGCCCGGAGCTGATAGCCGAGCCGCTGGAGCTGATCCTCAATCCGGCTCTGCTCCACCCCCGTGGTGTCATAGTCCACGGCAACTCTTCCCGTGTGCGTATTGGTGCTGACGGAGATGACTCCGTGCAGAGTGTCAAGCTCTTTCTTAATGGTCTGGACGTCTCTTTGATCGGTCATATTTTCTAAATCGAAATAAGCGCTGGCTTTTGCCATCATCATCACCTCGCCCATAGTATTGACAAAGAGGGGATGAATATCATCGTTTTTTTCTTTATGATTGTGCATTTTTTATGCATTCCAGAATCGGCCCGATTGCGTCCCGGCTGGTAAAATCCGCCGGATGATCGTAACAGGCGAGCATTCCCTTTGCGTCCTCATCCGTTTCGGGGGCTTTTTCCAGTTTGACTTTGAGCAGATTCATCAGCATTTTATCCTTCAGGTTGCATTTATTCAGATCAAATCCGCCGCGAAGAAGGAAGAAATGAATCTTTTCCATCGCTTCTCCGGAGAAATTGCCCCTGCGAACCTCTTCAACCGTATTCGGGCGGCAGGGCGACGCGCCCACACCAAACACGATCAGCCTTTTATCCGCCAGTTCTTTCATATGGCCGGTAATGAGCCGGACGCCGTTGATTCCCCCGACATACAGCCCGCCGCCGTAAACGATGGTATCGTAACGCAGCAAGTTTTCCAGTTTTGTCCCGTCCGCTTTCAACAGGTCGGCATCCGCCGCATCCGCTATCCAGCGCGCGTATTTTTCAGTGAATCCGGATTTAGAGCGATAGACAACGGCTATGGTTTTCATCATTTATTTTTCCGTCCTTTAAGTCTGAATTTGATCGATTAATTGGTATCAATCATATCTTTCAGCCCGTAAATTGTCAAGACGGAAATGTTTTCTTTTCATTTAATAAAGAGGGTTTATTGGATAGATTTACTAAAAGATAGCCGAAGCTTATTTTTTTCATCGATATTCCCAAAAATTATTGACAATAAAATAACGATATGTTATCTTTTTTGTAGCCTACAGCGTTTCCAGTTGATTCTGCAGCAAGGTTCCGTTCTTCCCCCGCCGAAGGCGGGGGAAGAACGTGTTTTGTCCCGCAAACTAAAACAGAATTGCTGTAGGAAACTTTTCAACAGGGAAACCGAAACGAATTGCGAGGAGAAAAATCGATGGATACTCTGTGCGACCACAAGATTTTGGACGAAATACTGGAAAAACACCAGTACGACCCCGGCAACATCATTGCGATCCTTCAGGATACACAGGAGGTGTACCGCTATCTTCCAAAGGATATTTTCCCCTATTATTCAGACCGGCTTGGAATCAGCCAGGCACAGATTTTCAGCATCGCGACCTTTTACGAGAATTTTTCTTTGGAGCCCAAAGGAAAATATGTCATCAAGGTTTGCGACGGCACGGCCTGCCATGTGAGAAAATCGGCCGCTATCCTGGATCAGCTGCGCAAGGAGCTGGGCCTCTCTTCAGCGAAGAAAACAACGGAGGACCTGCTGTTTACCGTTGAAACGGTATCCTGCCTAGGCGCCTGCGGACTTGCTCCCACGCTGACCGTGAACGACAAGGTCATGGGAATGATGACCCCGCAGAAGGTAACCGATTTACTTGTAACACTCAGGGGGGAAAACAGATGCTGAAATGTAGAAATGATTTGCAGAATATCCGCAGCCTGTATCAGGCCCGCCTTGAAAAACAGAAAGTGAAAATTTTGATCTGCGCCGGAACCGCGTGTGTCGCGAACGGGTCCCTCGTATTATACGATACATTTTTGAAGCTCATTGCGGAAAAAGGAATCAACTGTGCGGTCGATCTGGAGCATGAGCCGGAAGGGGAACCGCTGGGCGTAAAGAAAAGCGGCTGCCACGGATTTTGTGAAATGGGCCCGCTGGTGCGTATCGAACCAAAGGGCTATTTATATGTAAAAGTAAAGCCCGAAGACTGTGAGGAAATTCTGGAGGCCAGCGTGGTCAGCGACACCTGTGTGGAACGGCTTACCTATCATAAGGGGAACGAGTTCCACAGGCATCAGGAATCCATTCCGTTTTACAAACGGCAGAAGCGCGTCGTGCTGGAACACTGCGGACATATTGACGCCACCTCTATCGGCGAATACATAGCGAACGGCGGTTACTCGGCGCTGGAAAAAGCTCTGTTCGAGATGACCCCGGAGGAAGTGCTGCAGGAAGTGGAAATTTCCAACCTGCGCGGACGCGGCGGCGGCGGATTCCCCACAGCGAGAAAATGGTCTCAGGTAAAGCGCCGGAAGGCGGAAAACAAGTACATCGTCTGTAACGGCGACGAGGGCGACCCCGGCGCGTTTATGGACAGAAGCGTAATGGAAAGCGACCCGCATAAAATGCTGGAGGGCATGATCCTTGCGGCGTATACCTGCGGTGCGAAATACGGCTACATCTATGTCCGCGCGGAGTACCCGCTCGCCGTCACCCGTCTCGGCATTGCCATTGACCAGGCGAGGAAGCTCGGGCTTCTGGGCGACCATATTCTCGGCACCGACCTGTGCTTCGATATCAAAATCAGCCGCGGCGCGGGCGCTTTCGTCTGCGGCGAGGGCAGCGCGCTGACCGCCTCCATTGAGGGCAAACGCGGAATGCCGCGCGTAAAGCCGCCCAGAACGGTGGAGCACGGACTGTTTGACAGCCCGACCGTGCTGAACAATGTGGAAACCTTTGCGAACGTACCGGCGATTATCACAAACGGCGGCCAGTGGTTCCGCAGCATCGGCCCGGAAAACAGTCCGGGAACCAAAGCGTTTGCACTGACCGGCAACATCATGAATACCGGATTGATCGAGGTCGCCATGGGTACCACCCTGCGCGAGGTCATTTACGATATCGGCGGCGGAATGCGCGACGGTGCGGAGTTCAAGGCCGTACAGATCGGCGGCCCGTCCGGCGGATGCCTGACAAAAGAGCATCTCGACCTGCCACTGGACTTTGACAACCTGAAAAAAGTCGGCGCGATGATCGGCTCCGGCGGACTGGTCGTCATGGACGACCACACCTGCATGGTCGAAGTGGCGCGCTTCTTCATGAGCTTCACACAGAACGAATCCTGCGGAAAATGCGTGCCCTGCCGCGAAGGCACTAAGCGGATGCTGGAAATTCTGGAACGCATCGTGGCCGGAAACGGAGAACCCGACGACATTGATCTTTTGGAAGAGCTGGCGGAAACCATTTCCGCAACCGCGCTCTGCGGGCTGGGCAAGACCGCCGCGTCCCCGGTGCTGAGCACGATCAAATATTTCCGCGACGAATACGAAAACCATATTATTGAAAAGCGCTGTCCCACCAAGAACTGCCAGAAGCTGAAAAAGATTTACATAGACGCAGCTTTGTGCAGGGGCTGTTCCAAGTGCGCGCGGAACTGTCCCGTAGGCGCGATTACCGGCCAGATCAAATCGCCGTTCGTGATCGACGGCGCAAAATGCATCAAATGCGGTGCGTGTGTGGAAGCCTGCGCCTTCCACGCGGTAAAGGAGGACTAAGTTAATGACCGGAGAATTTATGCTGATTGACAACATCCCGGTGGAAATAGAGGGTGAAAAGAACCTGCTCAGCCTCATCCGCAAGGCGGGAATCGAGCTGCCGACCTTTTGTTATCATTCCGAGCTTTCCGTTTACGGAGCCTGCCGCATGTGCATGGTGGAAAACAAGCGAGGCGGGATGGAAGCCGCCTGCTCCACCCCGCCCCGTGCCGGGATGGAAATCTACACCAATACGCCGAAACTGAGAAGATACCGCAAAATGATTCTCGAGCTGCTGCTGGCCGACCACTGCCGCGACTGCACCACCTGTGAGAAAAACGGCGAATGCAGGCTGCAGGAGCTGGCGGAACGCTTCGGAATCAGGCAGGTCCGTTTCAAGAACACCGCAGAGAAACCGAAGCTGGACACCTCTTCCCTGTGCATCATCCGCGATACCAATAAATGCATTCTCTGCGGCGACTGCGTGAGAATGTGCAACGAGGTCCAGAACGTGGGCGCGATCGACTTTATGTCCAGAGGGGCAAAAATGACGGTCAGCACCGCGTTCCATGTGCCGATCGCGGACTCCAACTGCGTCGGCTGCGGCCAGTGCGCCGCCGTCTGCCCCACCGGGGCCATTGTGGTGAAAAAGGATACCGAAAGCGTCTGGAACGCTTTGAGCGACCCGGATACCAAGGTCGTCGTACAGATCGCCCCTGCGGTTCGCGTCGGCATCGGCGGGAAAATGGGCCAGAAGGCCGGTGAGGACCTGATGGGCAAAATCGTCGCTGCCCTCAAACGCATGGGCGCGGACGAGGTGTTCGACACCGCGACGGGCGCCGACCTGACCGTGATGGAAGAGGCGAACGAGTTGCTGGAGCGCCTGGAAAACGGCGGAAAGCTTCCGCTGTTCACCTCCTGCTGCCCGGCGTGGATCCAGTACGCCGAAAAAAAGCACCCGGAGCTTCTGCCCAATATTTCCACCTGCCGCTCCCCCATGGAAATGTTCGCTTCCGTTTTAAAGGAAGAATACAGCCATTCCAGCCGCCGTATCGTCAGCGTGGCCATCATGCCCTGCACCGCCAAAAAGTTTGAGGCGGCAAGGGAAGAATTCAAAAAGGACGGCGTTCCCTATGTGGACTACGTCATCACCACGCAGGAACTGATTCAGATGATTAAGGAATCCGGCATCTATTTTTCCGAACTGGAGTCGGAAGCCATCGACATGCCGTTCAGCAACCGGAGCGGCGCGGGCGTCATCTTTGGCGTGACCGGCGGCGTGACTGAAGCGGTTATCCGCCGTCTTGCCGAAAATAAATCCACCACCGAGCTGCGCGCAATCGCGTTTAACGGCGTAAGAGGGATGGAAGGCACCAAGGAAACCGTTGTCCCCTACGGCGGCCGCGAACTGAAAATCGCCATCGTCAGCGGGCTGAAAAACGCGGAGAACCTGATCCGCCGCATTCAGAGCGGGGAGGCAGACTATGATTTCGTAGAGGTCATGGCGTGCCCGGGCGGCTGTGTCTGCGGAGCCGGACAGCCGATTACCGACGCGCAGGGAAAAACGAAGCGCGGCAGCGGCCTTTATGCGGCCGACAAAATGTGCAGCATCAAGCGCTCGGAAGAAAATCCGGTCGTGATGTCGCTTTACTCCGATTTACTCAAGGGAAGGGTCCATGAGCTTCTCCATGTCGAATATAAAGAGAGGAATCGGTGATTGGAATGGTTATCAGTGTCT
>UREO01000055.1 GCA_900546895.1 uncultured Oscillospiraceae bacterium | reverse complement strand
GAGATCTGCGCATGTCTCGTGGGCTCGGAGATGTGTATAAGAGACAGGTGGTAGGCCGCGCGTACAAGATACTCCTGAGGAGTCTCGATTCCCAAATCCATCAGCGATTTGCAGAAACTGGTCAGGCGCTGTTCGGTGACCGCTGATTTTTCACCGTGAACATAGGCGATTTTCCGGTGGCCCCTGTCATATATGTACTGTACAAGCTCGTGCATTCCCTGTACGTTTGCGGAGTTGATGCTTGTGTGGTTGTTGAATATGTGGTCGATGGTCACGACGGGAATACTGCTGCTTACCAGCTCGATGACCTCCGGCTTCTGAAAGTCGATACAGGCGATGCATACGCCGTCAAAATTGCGGTATCTGCAGTGCTCCAGAAAAGTCATCGGTCGGTTTCCAATGTTGATATTGTGATTGATAAAGGTGATGTCGTAGCCGTGCTTTTCCGCTTCTACTTTAAAGCTGTCCAAAACGGCGGCAAAATAATCGTGCGTCAGCCCGCTCTGGGCGTCGTCCACAAACAGCATTCCTAAATTATGGGTACGGTTCGTTTTCAGGGCCCTTGCGTTGGAGTTCGGAAAGTAGCCGAACTGTTCCGCGGTTTCCAGAACGCGCTGGCGGGTTTCCTTGCTGATGTCGCTGTAGCTGTTCAGCGCTTTGCTGACCGTTGAAACGGACAATCCACATTTCAACGCAATATCTTTTATGTTTGCCATCTGACGTTCCCCTGTCTGAAAAATTTTCTAAATCGTTTTCGTAAGTTATTACAATCTATAATTAACAATTTTTCAATAGTAATTTAAATTTTAATATTAAATTTTAAAAAATATTTTATTATATAATATATTTTAATAAAAAACAGGCTTGTATTTTTCTATCATTAATATTATATACGAAAATGTTTTCGTAATATTGAAAAATTTTCAAAAATAGAAATTTTTTGGCAGTTTGCGGGATCGTCGCTGTTTTGCTTAAAATAGAGAAATCTATTGATTAATATTCGTATAATATGCTGAATATTAAAAAATACTTGATTTTATATGCTCTACCCATTACTATAGAGAAAATGGGTTTCTTGTTTTGTGAAATTACTAAATCGTTTTCGGAATTGGTAGTCCAACAAAGCATTGGGAGGAACTTGCCTATGAAATTCGGATATTTTGACGATGCCCGCAGAGAATACGTGATTACCCGGCCGGACACCCCCTATCCCTGGATCAATTATCTTGGAAACGAAGATTTTTTTTCGCTGATCTCAAACACATCGGGGGGATATTGTTTTTATAAAGACGCACGCATGCTCCGCCTTACGCGGTACCGGTATAATAATGTTCCCACGGATGCGGGAGGGCGCTACTTTTATATAAATGACGAAGGCACCGTCTGGAATCCGGGCTGGGCGCCGACGAAAACGCCGCTGGACTCTTACGGATGCCGCCACGGGCTGGGATACAGCATTTTCGATTCCAGCAAAAACGGCCTGATGGCAACGCAGACCGTTTTTGTCCCGATCGGAGCAAACTGTGAAGTGACCCGCCTGACTGTGAAAAACACCTCTTCGGAGCAAAAAAGCTTTCAAGTGTTCTCTTTTGTTGAATTCTGCCTTTGGAACGCGTACGACGACATGACGAACTTCCAGCGCAATTTCAATATCGGGGAAGTGGAAGTGGCCGGCAGCGCGATTTACCATAAATCGGAATACCGCGAGCGGCGCAATCATTACGCGGTGTTCGGGGTGAACACTGCGATCGACGGTTTCGACACGGACCGGGAATCCTTTTTCGGGGCCTATAACGGCTTTGACAGGCCGGACGCGGTGCTTGAGGGAAAGCCCCGCAACTCCGTCGCAAGCGGCTGGGCGCCCGTCGGCTCCCACTGCGTCCGCGTGACCCTTGCCCCCGGAGAGGAAAAAAGTCTGATTTACGTTTTGGGCTACTGTGAAAACCCGGAAAATCAGAAATGGGAATCACCGAATGTCGTCAATAAAGCGCCGGCAAAAAAGCTGCTGGACGCCTTTTCCACAGATGCACAGGTGGATTCCGCACTGTCCCGTATCAAAGAGTATTGGGACGGACTGCTTTCCAACTTCCGTCTTGACAGCCAGGACGAAAAGCTGAACCGTATGGTGAATATCTGGAATCAGTACCAGTGCATGGTGACGTTCAACATGTCGCGCTCCGCCTCCTACTTTGAATCCGGGATCGGAAGGGGAATGGGCTTCCGGGATTCCGCACAGGACCTCCTCGGCTTTGTGCATTTGATTCCAACCCGGGCAAGGACCCGTATTCTGGATATTGCCGCCACGCAGATGAAGGACGGAAGCGCCTATCATCAGTACCAGCCGCTGACCAAACGCGGAAATCTTGAAGTCGGCAGCGGGTTTAACGACGATTCCCTGTGGCTGATTTTCGGGGTGATCGCGTATTTGAAGGAAACGGGGGACTGGCCGGTTCTGCAGGAGCAGGTTCCCTTCGACAACGCGGCGGGCACGGAGGTTCCCCTGCTGGAGCATTTGAAACGTTCGTTTGACCATGTGCTGAACAACCTTGGACCGCACGGGCTTCCGCTGATCGGCCGCGCCGACTGGAACGACTGCCTCAACCTAAACTGCTTTTCCAAAACGCCAGGGGAATCTTTCCAGACCTGCGCAAATTTTGAAAGCGGAATCGCGGAATCGGTGTTTATCGCGGGACTGTTTGTTTCGGTTGGCCCGGCGTACGCCGAAATTCTGAGCCGGTCGGGGTGTGCGGAGGAAGCGGAACGCGCTCTTCGAGAAGTAAACAATATGACCGACGCCATTCTCAGGGACGGTTGGGACGGTGAATGGTTCCTGCGTGCCTACGACGCCTTCGGGGACAAAGTCGGCAGCCGGGAATGCGGCGAAGGCAAGCTGTTTATCGAACCGCAGGGCTTCTGCGTCATGGCCGGGGTCGGTGTAAAGGAAGGCTTGGCGCAGCGCGCGCTGGATTCCGTGCACCGGCATCTTGATACGGAATTCGGTTCGGTTCTGAATTGGCCGTCCTATACCTCTTACCGGCTGAATCTGGGTGAAATATCCTCCTATCCTCCGGGGTACAAGGAAAACGGCGGCATTTTCTGCCACAACAATCCCTGGATTTCCATTGCGGAAACCGTCCTCGGCCGCGGCGATCTGGCGTTTTCCGTTTACAAAAAAACCTGCCCCGCCTATACGGAGCAGATCAGTGAAATACACCGCACCGAGCCCTATGTTTACGCGCAGATGATTGCTGGGCGCGACGCGCCGCGGCACGGCGAGGCGAAAAATTCCTGGCTGACCGGTACGGCGGCCTGGAGCTTTTACGATGTCTCCCAGTTCATTCTCGGGATCCGGCCCCAGTTCGACGGATTGGAAATCGATCCGTGTATTCCCGAGGATTTCGGCAGCTTTACGGTGGAACGCAAATTCCGCGGCTCCACGTACCGGATCGAAATCGATAATACGGCTGGGAAGAGCAAAGGCGTAAAAAGCATGACGCTTGACGGCGAACCGGTACAGGGCAACGTCCTTCCGGTTTGCGGCGACGGGAAAAAGCATGTCGTCCGTGTGTACATGGGCTGATATTCTTTTATAAAGGCAATACAGCTATTTCTCATTTTGCGGCATAGAAACAGACACAGGCGGATCGACCCGTTTTCCGGGCGATCCGCCTGTGTCTGTTTTTCTTTATTTCATGCCTGAGATAGTAACGCCCTTGATGAATTGCTTCTGGAAGCAGAGAAGAAGGATGGTCACCGGGAGCATAATCAGCGCGGAGGCCGCCATAACGGCGCTGATATCGGTGGAATGTGCATCGGAGAAATAGGTCAGTGCCAGCGGAAGCGTCATGCTCTTCAATGTGGAGAGCATAATCAGAGGATTCAGGTAATCGTTCCAGATTTCCAGAAAGGTGAAAATCGCCAGAGCCGCGATGCAGGGCCGCAGCTGCGGCAGAATGATGCTGGCGTAGATGCGGAAATCCCCCGCGCCGTCCAGCTTTGCGGCTTCACAAAGACTGTCCGGAATTTCGTCGCAGAACTGCCGGCAAAGGTAAATGCCGAAGCCGGATACGATTGCTGGAATGATCAGCGCCTGCAGGCTGTTGTACAGGCCGATCTGATTGATAATCAGGAAGCGGGGAATCATGGTAATCTGGCTGGGAACCATCATGGTGCTCAGCACCAGCCAGAAAAGAAAGTTTTTCCCTTTGAACCGGTATTTGGAAAACACATAGCCGGTGATCGTGCTTGTAAAGATGACCGCCGCCGTGACGGTGACGGACACGATCACGCTGTTTTTAAACCAGCTGAAGAACGGCGATTTTGTCAGAACGGTAATGTAACCGGAAAGCGTCCATTTGATCGGCATGACTTTTCCGGGGTTGTACAGAACCTCACGGGTACTCTTAAAGGAGGTGAGCATCATCCAGATGTAGGGCGCAATAATGAGCAAAGAAAATACCGTTAGTATAATAGCTATAACGACATACAATTTGTAGTATTTTCTGGAATTGCTTGCCATCTTAATACCCCCATTCCACGCGGTTGAGCCGCTGCTGGATTATCGTGACGATCATAATGAGAAGGAAGAGAACGACCGCGATTGCGGACGCGTAACCCATGTCCTTGGTCTGAAAAGCGGTTTTGTAGATGTAGTAGGTAAGAACGTTTCCCGAGTTTTCCGGGCCGCCCAGTTTGGCAAGGACCTGAAACTGCGCGAACATCTGGAAGTGGGAGATAATTGTCATGGCCACGACGAAGCTGACGGTTCTTCCCAGAAGCGGCAGAGTGATATAGAAGAACTTTTTCACCATGCCCGCGCCGTCAATTTCGGCCGCCTCATAGAAATCCGCGGGGATTCCGTCCATACCGGCGGAAAACAGGATGATATTGTAGCCGATATCGGCCCAAAGCGTGAAAATAATGATGGCGGGCATCACGTAGCTTGCGGTTCCCAGCCAGTTTACCGGGGAAATCCCGAAGAAGGTTTTGAGCATATTGTTGATCAGGCCGTACTTGGTGGCATAGAGCCCACCCCACACCACGCTGGAGGCAATCAGCGGCGCCACGCAGGGCATGAAGAAAATCACCCGGAAGAAGCTCCGGAATTTCGGCCACGGCAGCATGCTGACCAGCTGTGCGAGCACGAGAGTGAGGAATATATTCAGAGTAACGGTAATGCCGACAAATATAAGCGTGTTTGCGGTGGATTTTAGGAAGATTTTATCCGACATCAGCTTACCGAAGTTTTCAAATCCAATAAAATGGTTGATGGCTCTGAGCGGGTTGTAATCAAAAAAAGAAATCGCAAAGCCGCCTACGATGGGAAGTACGAAGAAGACTGCCAGCAAAATAAAAATCGGGAGCAGCACAAGGTAGACAAAACGGTTGTTTTTCACGGGTCGATCCTCCTTAGAGAGACGGCGGGCTCTCTTCTTTGTCAAAAGCCCGCCGTATTTTCATGTGCAGTTATTATTCCGCATTCATTGTGCTGTCAAGTTTTTCAAGCGCTTCAGCCACAGGGGTCTTGTTGTTCACGATATCAATAAAGGTGTTTTTAACATTTTCCTTCAGCTTATCCGTGTTGAAATAACCGATGAACTTGCCGCCGTCCAGAATGTTTACCAGCGGCTCAAGATAAGGCATCGCTTTTAGCAGCTCCGGATTGTGGGCCGCGGTTTTGGATGCGGGCACCATGCCGCAGGCAATGTTGTAATCCAGCACTTTGTCGGGGTCGGTCCAGAATTCGACGAACTTCCATGCCGCTTCCTGATTTTTCGAGGAAGCGTTTACCGCCAGCCCCCAGCCGGTTTCCGCCGCGAACAGCTTCTGCGGGCCGTAGAACGGCATTGCAACGTACTCGAAATCCTTGCCGTATTCCAGACCGTCTACATGGATGCCTTCCGAAACCGTCCACGGTCCGCGGGGAACCATCAGCTCCTCGTCGCTGGTGAAAAGCTTCTGATAGGGCTCCGTTTCGCTGGCGTTGGTCAGGCCGTCGAGGTTTGTGATTTTATCAACGGCAACATAGTCCACCAGCTTCTGCATGGTTTCGACGCCGACAGGATTGTTGAAGTTGAACTTGTCGCCCTCCATGTATTTGCCGCCGGAGGAAAGAATCATGGACAGCCAGGTGTAGGGAAGCGTATCCCATCCAACGAAATCCAGTCCGCGAAGGTGATACACCGCGCCGTCGGAGGAGGAATTTTTCTTGGCGATGTTAATCATATCGTCCCATGTGGTGGGGTACTGAATGCCCAGTTCCTTGAATTTCGGGGTGTTGACCAGCAGCCCGCCGTATTCGATGTTGAACTCCAGCGGAACGCCGTAGTACTTTCCGTTGTAGCCGAAGGAGCCGATCACAGGCTCGTAGCTGTCCGCCTTGACTTTCTCCATGTATGTATCCGGTACAGGGGAGAAAGCGCCGGTCTTGGCGTAATCGATCGCCCAGCCGCCCCACAGCTGATAAACATCCGCTCCGCCTTCCTTGCTCAGCAGGGAGGTCTGTGTCTTGGATTCAAACTCGTCATAGGGAAAAGATTCACGTACCACTTTAATGTCGGGATTCGCTGTTTCAAAATCCGCGATCATTTTGTCCTGAGCGGGGTTCCAGTTTTCGTCGATATGGGACCACAGGGTTATCGTGGTGGTGGCGCCCGATTTGCCTGCGGCCGAGGAATCGGAGTTTGCAGCGGGTGCACCGCACCCGGTCAGCAGGGAAGCTGCCAGAGCGACGGCAAGTACACAAGATGTAAACTTTTTCATTTCAATCCTCCATTGTTTGAATTTGATTGTATCTTACCTGCTGCGGAGCAGGGCGAACCAAAATAAATCGATTTAAATGGCGAGCGATTTGAAATAGGTCAGGTATTCCTTGTTTTTATCCAGCATTTCCTGGGTCATCTGTCTGGTTTCCGCCATGGAGAGCACAGCGGAGGTAAGGGGATCGAACAGAACCGCCTGGAAAATTTTCCACGGGTCCCCTTCGATCGCGCCGTCGATCGCCAGCTCCTCGCAGCGGGAAGAGGTGTTGACCAGAATCGCGAGGCCGTCGGGCAGGTTGCCGACGTGGAACGGGCGGATTCCGGCGCGGGAGGCCAGGACGGGTACTTCTACACAGGCTCCGGCGGGAAGATTGTCGACAAGGCCGAAATTCCTGAGGTTTCCGTTAAACTCGAACGGAGTGTGGTCCCCGAAAACGGCGTTGAAAATATTGGAAGCGTATTCGTCACCCCTGCTGAGATCGAACTCTTCCTCTTCCAGCATCTTCTGGAATTCGCTTTCCCAGGAGCATTCCCTTTTCAGATACTCATCCAATATGTAGGCGTGGGCGCCCGGGTTCCAGCCCGTGCCGTGCGTGCAGTATTTTTCGATTAAATCCGGACGTTTGCGGAACCAGGCGTTGTACTCGGAATTGTGTCCGGACGATTCCGTCGGGTAATAGCCCAGATTGAGGAACATTTCGGACCTGACCGGTTCTTCCGCCGCGACCTCCGGTTTTTCCAGCACCGCTTTTTTCAGCAGCGGCAGCGCGTCCTGTCCCTTCCAGTCCATTTTCAGGTAAAACGCCTGATGGTTAATCCCGGCACAGGTGTAGGTCAGTTCCTCCGGCTTGGCACCGATAAAGCCGGCAAGCATTTCCGCGGTACCCTGTACGCTGTGGCACAGGCCGGTCACGTTTACCTTGGTCTGGCGCTGCAGGTATCCGCACAGAAGCGCCATGGGGTTTGTATAGTTCAGAACGATTGCGTCCGGGCACAGAGTTTCCACGTCTCGGATGATCTCCAGCATAACGGGCGCGGTCCTTAAAAACCGGAAAATACCGGATGGCCCTCTCGTGTCGCCGACACAGATATCGACCCCGTATTTTGCGGGGATTTCAATATCGTGGCGCCATACGTCCACCCCGCCCTGCAAAATAGTAATCAGAACGCCGTCCGCGCCTTTCAGGGCCTCGCGGCGGTCTAAAGTCGCCGTTACCTTTGCGGGGTAGCTGCCTTTTTTAATTATTTTTTCCACTGCCTTCCTGGAATAGGAAAGTCTTTTGGGATCGATATCCATCAACGCGATTTCACAGTCCCGAAAAGCGGCAAAGGTAAGGATATCACGAACCAGATCTCTTGTGAATTCCAGGGATCCCGAACCGATGAAAGCAAATTTTTTTGACATATTACATACTCCTATCCGCGGTTGTAAATGAGTTTATTAGTAAAACAACAATTTGTTTTCTTAACAACCTGAAAGTATTGTAGCATTGAAAAATCTATTTGTAAATCATATTTGTCAAAAATATCTTGTTTAAATGTATTTTTGTGATTAATTTTAATAAATATATCTTAGCTTTGTGAAATATCACAAATTTTTTTTGAAAATTTACGCGAATAATTTTGAAAAACATATTGTTAGTTTAGTAAACAATAATCAACAGCTATGGCTTTCAGCTTCTCTCGCTTTGAATTTGCCCTCATCCGACCGCCAATATTCTAAGAAAAATCTTTTATATGGGAAAAATACAGAAGGATAACTTTCCTTTTTCGGCTTTTTTACTTTGGATTGACATTTTATTGGCGAATGTTTATAATTTGTTTGGCAAACAACTGCGCATTGATAGGGGGAACACGATGTCGACAATCAGGGATGTGGCGAAATATGCGGATGTGTCCATTGCGACGGTATCGCGAATTTTGTCCGGGGACGCGAATTATAAGGCGACTGAAAAGACGCGCAAAAAAGTAAAAGATGCCGCCGCCGCTCTCAATTATTCTTATAAACGGCGGATGCCGAAGGTACAGGCCAAAAATATCTGTTGTATTTTGTCCATGACCGCGGAAAAATACGCAGACCCGTATTTTTCCTCCATTTTATCGGCGCTGGAAAGCAGGCTTCTGGAGCACAACTGTATCATTGCCACGGTGCGCAACTACAGCGAGCTGAGCGATCCCCAGAAGCTGGATCTCACCTTCGGGCGGGATCTGGACGGGCTGGTCATCATGGACGACCTTCCCGAGGACGCCTTCCGCTACGTCTGCAGCCGTGTCAAACATGTGGTGGGCTGCGACACGGCGTACGGCAATCTGGATAATATCGGCTTCGATTTGTTCAATGCGTCGGTTCAGGCAGTCCGCCATCTGATCGACCGGGGGTATCGCAAAATAGCCTATGTCGGCGGCGCCAACCTGAAGGATTTCCGCAGCGACAAGCGGCAGATTGCCATCCGTTCCACGTTGGAGCTTGCCGGGCTGGAATACCGTCCGGAATGGATGCTCGACTGTCAATGGGATATCGGCGTGTGCCTGAATGATGTCCGTTGGCTTTTATCGCTGTCAACGGAAGACCGCCCCGACGCGATCTTTGTCGGGAACGATACGCTGGCGTCCGCCGTGCTTCCCCTGATTAAGGAAATGGGGCTTACCGTTCCGCAGGACGTCGCGGTGATCGGTTTCAACAATGACTCCATATCCTCCTATACTTTCCCCGGCCTTACGACAGTTTCCGTACCCGTTCAGGAAATGGGAAAAACGACGGCGGATATTTTGTACAGCCGCATCTGCGGAGATACCGGCATGGTCCGGAACATTGTGTTTCCGACGGAGCTGGTAATCCGGTCCTCCACCTGAATACAATCATAATAACGGCGCCGCGGAAATGAGGCGCCGTTTGTGTTATAATTAAGAAAAAGAGTTTTCGGAAAAGAATCGGAGGTGCAGCATGAACATCCATGAACGGGTAAGCACCGGGCTGGGCGGCTTTGACCGGGTGATCGACAGCCTCAGGCTGGGGGACAACGTGGTCTGGCAGGTGGATGCTGCGGCCGATTATCGGAAAATGGCGGAACCGTTTGTCGCTCAGGCGAAGCGGGATCACAGAAGACTGATCTACGTCCGTTTTGCCGGACACGAGCCGATTCTGCAGGACAGTCCGGATATCAGGCTCTATTGGATCGAGGCGAAGAAAGGCTTTGAAAGCTTTGTCGCGGAAGTATACAGTCTGGTGAAGCGGGAGGGCAGAAAAGCTTTCTATGTCTTTGACTGTCTGACCGATTTGCTGGAATACTGGCATTCCGACCTGATGATTGAAAACTTTTTTAAAGTGACCTGCCCGTTCCTGTACGAGCTGGACACGGTCGCCTATTTCGCGATCATGCGCAATATCCACACCTACGGCACCATTGCCGGAATCCGTGAGACGACGCAGCTTCTGCTCGACCTGTATCAGGTCGGCGGCAAATTCTATATCCATCCGCTCAAGGTGCTCAAGCGCTATTCTCCCACCATGTTTTTTCCGCATCTGATTCAGGAGGGGGAGGCGGTCTCCATCACGTCCAGCGCGGACGCCGCCGAGCTTTTTTCCGGAATCAGCCGCGGGGAAGAGCGGCTTGACTACTGGGACGTGATCTTCAACCGGGCGAAAGAGGCCGTCCACCTTGCTCCGGAGCGGCAGGAAGAGGTCAAAAGGGACCTGATGTCCATGCTGATCGGGGAAAAGTCCAGAATGTTTGAGCTGTGCGACCGCTATTTTACCCTGAACGATATTTTGATGATCTATGCCCGGGAGGTCGGGACAGGATTCATCGGCGGCAAAAGCGTCGGTATGCTGCTCGCCCGGAAAATACTGGAGAAGGACGGCGGAAACCGGTTCACTCCCTTTCTGGAGTCCCACGATTCCTATTACCTCGGTTCCGATCTTTTTTATACCTATCTTGTTCAAAACGGACTGTGGAAGCTGCGGATGAAGCAAAAAACCGAAGGCGGCTATTTCAAATACGCCCCGGAATTGAAGGAAAGGCTTCTGCACGGCAGATTTTCGGAAACGATTCAGGAGCAGTTCCTCCAGATGCTGGAGCATTTCGGCCAGTCTCCCATTATCGTGCGTTCCAGCTCTCTATTGGAGGACAACTTCGGTAATGCTTTTGCCGGAAAGTACGACAGCATTTTCTGCGTGAATCAGGGGACCCCCGAGGAGCGCTACGAAGCTCTTGAACGCGCGATCCGCACGGTTTATGCCAGTACGATGAACGAAGATGCGCTTTCCTACCGGGTTAGCAGGGGGCTTTCCGAAAAGGATGAGCAGATGGCCATTCTGGTCCAGCGCGTTTCCGGGGATTACCACGGGGAGAACTTTTTTCCGCATCTTGCCGGCGTAGGGAACTCCTCCAATCTTTATGTCTGGGATAAAAGCGTCGACATGGAGGCCGGCATGCTCCGTCTGGTGTTCGGGCTCGGTACCCGGGCGGTGGACAGAACGGTCGGCGACTATGTCAAGATCGTCTGTCTGGACGACCCTCTGCGCACCCCGCCGACGGATTACGACGATCAGCAGAAATTTTCCCAGCACTTTGTCGATGTCCTTTCTCTTCCGGAAAACGCTTTGACCGGCAAGGGGCTGGAAGAAATTTTGTCGTATGACATCCATACGGACAGGGAGCTGTTCGCCGGACAGGACTTCCGGGCGGCCGCGCGGCTGCGCGAGCTGGGGTACAGCGACAAAAAAATACCGCAAATCCTCCACTTTGAAAAGCTGCTGAAAACGACGGAGTTTCCCCGCTTCATGAAAGACCTGCTGGCGCTTCTGTCGAACGTATACAGCTATCCTGTGGATGTTGAATTTACGGCAAATTTCAGGAAGGACCGGTCCTTTAAAGTGAACCTTCTGCAGTGCCGTCCGCTGCAGACGCGGGGGCTGGGAAAATCCGTGGAAATTCCCGCACTCACGGATGAACACGACTGCTTTTTCGCTTCCGAGGGAAATTTCATGGGCGGAAACGTGCGTTTGCCCATTGATTATGTCGTTTATGTACACGCGCCCGCGTATCTGAATCTGAGTGAACAGAACAAATATATGGTCGCGCGGCAGATCGGCATGATTAACACCGCATTGAAGGGGAAAAACGTCCTGTTGATGGGCCCCGGACGATGGGGGACGACAACGCCGTCTTTGGGCGTCCCCGTGCATTTTTCAGAGCTCTGCAACATGGCGGCGATCTGTGAGGTTGCGTCGCCCGCGGAAGGACTGATGCCGGAACTGTCCTATGGCAGCCACTTTTTTCAGGACCTTGTCGAAACGGGGATTTTTTATGTGGCAATTTTTAACGGACAAAAAAATGTGATATTTCATCCGGAACGGATTTTGGAAAAGGAAAACATCCTTTCGTCCATCCTGCCCCAGAGCGGCCAATTTGACGAAGCCGTCAGGATTGTACGAACGGACGGGATGGAAATCTTTTCAGATATCCTCACGCAGCGCCTTTTGTGCAGGTGATTCCGGAAGGGTTTTGCGGTTTTCACACCGTCCCTGAGCATTGGATTCCCTTGAACTCCCTGTGCTCATCTGCTATAATAAAGTAGATCGCCGATGCTCGGGATTTGATCCGGAGACTTTGTAAACAATAGAAAAATCATTTCAGGATACACAATAAGCCGATGGAAACAATAAGACAGGAGAATCATTGATGGATAATGAGTTTATTACCTTTACAATCGGAAAACAGAAAAAAATTGCGCTGATTGCCCATGAC
>UREO01000054.1 GCA_900546895.1 uncultured Oscillospiraceae bacterium | reverse complement strand
CTGATAGGGAGTCCCTGAAAAATTATCCCGATTACTTTTTGCTTAGGCCCCATAAAGTCTGATATAATTTCAAATAAGTCGATGCACTGCCGCTGTCTAACGCGAGCTGCTGTTTATACTTTTCCAAAATCGCATCAAGCACATTTTCCCCGCTTCCATCCTTGGAAAAGCAGAGCATATTTTGTCCATCGGTAGCAGAGAAATTAGTTGCTGGATCGTCCATCATCTGATTCCCTATCAAAGCTCTTCCCAATTGTTTTGATTCTTCATTTTTATTCAGCCAGAGTTCCCGTGTCATCTTGCCGTATTCCTCTTCGCTGATTTGATTAATATTATATTTGGAAACCACCTCTTCCGGCGTAGAATCAAAGATCAGGTACTTTTGATTCTGAGCCGTCTGTGAAGTCTTGCCCTTTTCGCTTAAAGAATACTTCCAGACTGGGGAAGCGGCCACTGAATTTATCTGCATAGATAACAACTCCTTCAATCGTATATCATTGACTGTTCTTTATTCTTAATAATAAAACTTATAAGCACAATTGTCAAATTTAATAATATAATCGAATTATTTTACATAAAAAAACCGGACTGCTGAAAAACAGTCCGGTTGCCGGTTTATCAATCAGGAGGGCGCTGACTCGTCGTAAAGACGGCAGGAAACGAAATGTCCCGGGGACACTTCGCGGAGCTGCGGCGTATATCCGTCACACTCGTCCGTCTTTTTGAAGCAGCGCGAGCAGAAACGGCACCCCTCGGGGGGATTGATCGGACTCGGCACGTCGCCGGTCAGGATAATGCGCTGCTTGGATTTTGTCGGGCCAATAAACGGAATCGCGGAAAGCAGAGCCTGCGTATAAGGATGGAGCGGGTTGGAATACAGCTCTTTTTTAGGCGCGATTTCCACCAGCTTTCCCAGATACATCACGCCCACACGATCGCTGATATGCTTCACGACGTTCAGGCCGTGTGCAATAAACAGATAGGTCAGGCCGAATTCTGCCTTCAGTTCATCCAGAAGGTTCAGGACCTGTGCCTGAATCGAAACGTCCAGCGCGGAAACCGGCTCGTCGCATACGATCAGTTTTGGCTGTACGGCGAGCGCGCGCGCAATACCGACACGCTGGCGCTGTCCGCCGGAAAACTCATGCGGGTAACGGTTCCTCTGATGGTTGGCCAGCCCGACACAGTTCAGAAGATAAGTGACCCTTTTTTCAATCTCATTGTTGGGGAGCAGCTTGTTGATTTTGATCGGCTCCGCAATGATATCGCCGATCGTCATTCTCGGGTTTAACGAAGCATAGGGGTCCTGAAAAATCAGCTGAATGTCCTTGCAGAATCCGCGGCGCTTTTCTTCGGACAGCTTGGTCAGGTCGGTGCCTTCAAAAATAATCTGACCGCGCGTAGGGGTATAAAGATTGACCAGCATTTTGCCGATCGTGGTTTTCCCACAGCCGGATTCGCCGACAAGGCCGAAGGCCTCGCCCTTATGAATGGCAAACGACACGTCGTCCACCGCTTTCAGGACGCTGGTCGGGCGGCCGAAAAAATCGTTTTCCAGATTAAAATATTTGGCCAGATTTTTCACTTCTACCAATACTTCACTCATGCTTTTCCGCCTCCTCTGTTTCCGTTCCGTAAAGGAAGCAGCGCACCTTATGGCCGTTCTTTTCAACCAGCGCCGGCATCTTTTCGCGGCAGCAGTCCATACACCGGTCACAGCGGTCGGAGAAAGCACAGCCGGACGGCATTTTCAGCGGATTCGGCACCATGCCCTTGATCATATAGAGAGGTTCGCTGCTCTCATCCTCCAGCCTGGGGATGGAACGGAGCAGACCGAGCGTATAGGGATGCATCGTATCTTCAAACAGTGTTTTCACATCCGCTTCCTCAACAATTTTCCCGCAGTACATCACGATGACGCGGTCGGCGGCCTCCGACACCACGCCGAGGTCATGGGTGATCAGCAGGACGGCCATGTTGAATTTTTCACGCATATGATAAAGCAGGTCGAGAATCTGCGCCTGAATCGTCACGTCCAGCGCGGTGGTCGGTTCGTCGGCGATCAGCAGTTCCGGGCGGCACGAGAGCGCCATGGCGGTCATGACCCTCTGGCGCATACCGCCGCTCATCTGGTGCGGGTAATCCCTGGCGCGCTCCGCCGGGGAAGGAATGCCCACGATGTCGAGCATATGGACGGCGCGTTCCCACGCCTCTTTTTTAGAGAGCTTCATATGCGTCATGATGCTCTCCATAATCTGATCCTTAATGCGGTATACAGGGTTGAGCGAAGTCATCGGCTCCTGAAAAATCATGGAAATCTGGTCCCCGCGGATCGCCTGCATCTCCGACTTGCTCTTTTTCAGGAGATTCTCGCCCTTGAACAGGATTTCTCCCTCCGTCACCCTGCCCGGCTCCTGTACAAGGCCCATCACGGAAAGCGACGTTACGCTCTTTCCGGAACCGGACTCTCCCACGATCGCCAGAATTTCCCCTTTATTTAATGAGAAGCTGATATCGTCCACGGCGTTGACGGTGCCATGTTTCAGCTGAAATTCCGTTTTTAAATGGTTTACTTCAAGCAACATAAAATTTCACCGCCTCTAATTCTTTCTATATTTCGGGTCGAGCGCGTCGCGCAGACCGTCGCCCAGCAAATTAAACGCCAGAACCGTCAGGGTAATGGCAATGCCCGGGAAAACGAGCGTGTAGGGCGCGGTGAAGATAAAGCCCCTCGCTCTGCCTAACATATCGCCCCACTCAGCCGCCGGCGGCTGTACGCCGAGGCCCAGAAAGCCCAGAGCGGCGGTGTCAAGAACCGCGGTGGAAATTCCCAGCGTCGCCCTGACCACAATGGAGGAAAGCACATTCGGAAGAATATGCTTGAAAATAATGCGGCTGTTTTTGTTTCCGATGACCCTGGCCGCCTGCACATAGTCGTTCTCCTTGACGGACAGGATACAGCCGCGCACAATGCGCGCGTATTCGGGGATGGAAACCAAACCGATGGCGATGACCGCCTTATCGATACCCTTGCCCAGAGCCGCCATAAAGGCGATGGCCAGCAGGATGGAGGGAATGGCGAGCATCATATCCATAAAGCGCATGATAATCGTATCCGTCTTTCCTCCCTGATAACCGGCAACGGAGCCCAGCACGACGCCGACCGTCAGGGAAAGGGCAACCGCGCTCAAGCCAACGGTAAGGGAAATACGCGTTCCTGCAATAATTCTGCTGAAAATGTCGCGGCCAAGCTGATCGGTTCCGAACCAGTGCTCGGCGTTCGGCTGGATAAAGCTCTTCGTCATATCCGATAAATTTGGATCGTACGGCATGATCAGCGGTCCGAAGATCGCCAGCAGCGCAAGGAACCCAATGACAATGAGGCCCGTAATCGCCGCTTTGTCCTCACAAAGCGATTCCCACATCTCTTTTAACTGGGATTCCGGTTTCTCGAGAACGACGGCTGCCTGTGATGAGGATTCTGTTTGCGGCTGCTCTGCTTTTTTCTGTGTCATAACAAGCTAACCTTCTTTCTTGGAAAATTTGATGCGGGGATCAATAAACGCGTAAACAACGTCTACGACAAGATTGATGAGCACGAAGATGCACGCGATCAGAAGCACGACTCCCTGTACGACGGGAAAATCGGATTTCAGAATGCATTCCACGGTATAATTGCCGATACCCGGCCAGGAAAACACGGTTTCCGTCAAAACCGCTCCGCCCAGAAGGGAACCGAGCTGGAGACCGATGACCGTCGTGACGGGGATCATCGCGTTGCGCAGCGCATGGTGGGTAATCACTTTCCCTTCGGATACGCCCTTCGCCCGCGCCGTACGTATGTAATCCTGATTGAGCGTTTCCAGCATGCTGGAACGGGTCATTCTGGTGATAATCGCCATAGAGTACATGCCGAGCGCCAGCGCCGGCAGAATCAAATGACGGAGCACGTCGACAAAAGCCTCCGTATCCCCAATGGCAAGCGTGTCGAACAGGTAGAAGCCCGACGCCGCCATGGGCTGCAGAAGCGGGTCGATCCGGCCGCCGGAGGGCAGGATATGCCACACACCGGCAAACAGGATAATCAGCAGAATGCCCAGCCAGAAGATCGGCATGGAAACGCCGATCAGCGCGAGCACCATTCCTGCGTGGTCAAAAAAGGAATTCTTTTTCACCGCGGAAATAACGCCGATGAGGATGCCGAAAAGGGACGCGAAAATAATAGCGGCAATCGCAAGCTCGATGGTAGCCGGAAAGCGCGAGAAAATTTCCTGTGTAACAGGAGTTTTTGTATAGTACGAGGTCCCAAGGTCGCCGGTGACGGCGCCCTTGATGAAGTTAAAGAACTGGATATAAAGCGGGGCGTCCAGGCCGTTTGCCGCGCGCCACGCGTTGGCGGCTTCCACCGTAGCGTGCTGCCCCAGAACGATCGGAGCCGGGTCCGGTGAAAAGACCCGCATGATTAAGAACACAATGACCGAAACTCCCAGCAGCACGGGAATCAGCATCAATATGCGCTTGACGATATACTTGAACATTTAAAACAACCTTTCGTTGTATCATAACAAACAAGGATGCCGGAAGTCGTATTGAACAACCTCCGGCAATTCATAGAATCATTTCAAACAGAAATCTGCGTTTTGTCTACAAACACCAGTTTAGCTCTTGGAAACACCGGAAAGGAATACAACACCCGTCATGTGCAGGTAGAAATCCTTTACGTTGCTTCTGTAACCGCAAAGGTTTTTACTGTGGGAAATCGGGAGCCATACGGCTTCTTCGGCAGCTTTCTTTTCAAGATCCGTATAAATCTTGTTGCGCTCGTCGCCGGCCTTCGTAGTAAGGCCTTTGGCAATCAACGCCTTGAAATCGGCGTTATCGTAACGGGCGACGTTCATGGTCGGGTCTTTGTCGGCCATCAGGTTCATGAAGTTATCGGGATCGCCGTTGTCGCCGATCCAGCCATAGAAGCAGATGTCATAATCACCCGCTTTGACCTTCTCTTTGTAGGTGGTCCAGTCATAAGCGTCGATCGTGGCTTCCACGCCCGCGTTGCGCAGATAGCCCTGTATGGCTTCTGCAAGCGCCTGACCGTTTGCGGTGTTATACGGTCTTGGGTTGGTGTAGGTAATCATGTGAATCGTCTTCACACCTGCTGCGGCGAGGGCGGATTTCGCAGCCGTCTGGTCAAACGCAACCTGCTTGACACTTTCGTCGTAGCCCTCCATAAAGGTAGGCAGAACGGAAGTAGCGGGGTCCGCATAGCCCTGATACAGGCTCTTGACCAGTTCGGGAACATTAATGGCCTGGGAAACTGCCGCGCGGACCTTCGCGTCGGTGAAGGGCGCTTTGGTAGTATTGTAAGCCAGATAGTTGATGTTCATGCCCGGAGCTTCGTAAATCTTGTTGCCCGCGCTTTCGATCTGGCTGACGACCGTTGCGTCGATTCCGTCGATCATATCGGCTTCGCCGTTGCTCAGGGCAACCACTCTTGCGGAGTTGTCTTTGATGAACTTGAAGATAACGTTCTTTGTCAGAGCCTTGTCGCCCCAGTACTCATCGTTGCGTGTCAGAACAACGTTCTGGCCCTTGGTCCAGCTTACGAATTTGTACGGACCGGTGCCGACAGGATGCTCATTGACGTTATTGCTGTTGTCCTTCAGCGCTTTGGGGCTGACCATCGGTGCGCCCAGGCACATGGCGAGGTTGTTTAAGAACGGTGTGCAGGCGGCTTTCATGTTGATTTTGACCGTGTTTTCATCCACGGCTTCAACATCCTTGACGGAGCCGAATACGAATCCGGCGTAGCCCATATCTTCCGTTACGTTCGGGGCAAGCTGACGGTCAATGTTGAATTTAACGGCTTCTGCGTTAAAATCGGTGCCGTCCTGAAACTTAACGCCCTTTTTCAGATGGAAGGTGTATGTAAGACCGTCGTCGCTGACATCCCAGCTTTCCGCAAGGGAAGGAAGAACCTTTGTGGAATCTTTGTCGTACTTTAAAAGACCTTCGTAAATGTTTACCATGATCTTCGCGGATTCACCGTCATCCACGAGTGCCGGGTCCAGACCTCTGGGGTCGGCGCCCTGTGCGTAGATCAAGGTGTCCTGTGCTCTGCTTTTGCTGGTATCTGCCGCAGATGCCGCGCCACTCTCCGCCGCGGTACTGCTTTTGCTGCCGCCCGAGCAAGCCGTCAGACCGGCGCAGGCAATCACTGCCGCAAGAACGGCAGCCAGCAGTCTTTTGCTCTTTTTCATTGTAAAACCTCTCTTCATCATTCTTTTATCCAATTTTTTGCTTTAACAGGATTTCGCTTTGACAGGGTTTCATAGTCATGCTTTTAAGCCAAAACACTGTAAATGGGGAAAGCAATGGGATAAAAAGACAGGCGCCTAACACCATCAGTCAAGCGCCTTTGCTTTAAACAAGCCTATTTTATCATTTTATTTGCAAGTTTGCAAGAGTAAAGTTGCAGAATAATGCCAATAGTTTATGGAAATTACAGGTTCCTATAGAACATTTGCACAAAGCAGCAAAGAATATTCCTGACAGACCTGTTTCGATGATTTTTTCACGACCGGAACAAAGGGCATATCCCCCAAAATTTCCCCGCGTTTTCCGTCCTGATAACCGAGCTTAGCGCATTTTATCTCGCAAACTGAAATGGAATTGCGCTAATAGACGGAAACACTGATGTCCGCCGCGGCTTTTGTCGTAGGGTCTATGGCATAAATGACCGCGGTCCCCCCGCCCACTGCTGTAATTTTTCCGGTGGACGCGTCTACGGCAGCCACGCCGGTAGAAGAGGACACCCACAAAAGCGAGGAAGCCTCCACCTTATTTCCGTTTAGCGTAATATTGTCCGGCGTATAGTCGCCGAATTTCGCGATTTTTACACTGCTCTGGGAAAACACAAGCCCCGAAGACGAAACGGCAGGAGCTGCGGAGGAACCCGTTACGGTGACGGGCACCGTCGCGCTTGTCCAGTCGCTCTCCGCAAGGGTCCTGTAATAGTACCGCACCTTAGTTGTACCGGCGGCGACGGCGGTCATCACCACATGCCCCTGTGAGTCCGCCGAAGCCTTGATAATACTGTCGTCGTCGACCCGCAGATAAATAACCCCGAAATACGCTTCGCTGACATAGCTGGTGTTCTGCACCAGCGAAATCTCATTCAGTGTGACCGACGCGGCGCAGTTTTCGTCGTTCAGCGCCGAATCCGCAAAAGCGGCGGCGGAAAAGCTTGCGAGCAGCAGCGCGATGACCGGAACCAGCACCGCGGTCCTCATTTTCTTTATCATGGCAGTTCCTCCATTCTCATAGGCCTTGTTTGTGAATTAAAAATCGACGGATTTTCGGAATAAAATTGTGACTGACAAGGAAAAAAGCGCAGGAATACTGCCCGTATGCCGAGCATTTTTGACGCGGTCAGACGCAATTTTAGCCGAATAAGACAAGACTCTTGATTTTGCAAACAAGGCCTAGGCCGTAGCCGTCTCGTTTTCAAAAAGCTCGCCGTCAATAATATTGATGACCCGTTTCGCGTGGGACGCCACATGCAGGTCATGGGTAATCATCACGATGGTGTTTCCCATTTCATTGAGCTGGCTGAACAGCTTCAGGACCTCCTTGCCGGTTGCGGAATCGAGCGCACCCGTCGGTTCATCCGCCAAAAGGAGCTTCGGCCTGCCGACCAGCGCGCGGGCAATGGCGACCCGCTGCTGCTGGCCGCCGGAAAGCTCGTTCGGCTTATGATGGATTCTTTGATCCATTTCCAGCATCTCCAGTCTTTCTCTGGAAAGAGCCTCTGCCTTTTTACGGGTTTCCCCGCGGATCAGCAGAGGAAGCATGGTGTTCTGCAGCACGTCGTACTTCTGTATCAGGTGATATTTCTGAAAGATAAACCCGATCTGCTGATTTCTGAGATGCGTCAGCTGCGCGTCGTTCATCTGATGGACCGGCTGTCCCGTCAGAAAATATTCTCCGTCCTGAAAGCTGTCCATGCAGCCTATAATATTCATCAGCGTGCTTTTTCCGGAGCCGGAGGGCCCCAGAACCGCAAGGTATTCGCCCGACTCCACATCGAGTGAAATATGCTTGAGCACATCCAGGGTATCGCCGCCGACCTTATAGCATTTGTGGATTTTATTCATGGTAATGATATTTTCCATTTCCGGCGCCCCTTCGTTTATTTTGAAACAACGGCCACTTTGACGACCGTCAGCGCCCCGTTGACTTCCTTCTGCGAAATCCGCAGGACCATTCCCGCGGTAATGCTGGAAAATCCGCTCGTGCGTTTCGTGACCGTTCCCGCCTCCGCGGTACCGGCCGTTGTCTTGGAGGTAGAGCCGAATTTGGCCGAACCCGACCGGTTGGCGGAGGTCCCCGTTCCGGTCCGCCCGGCGGCAGTTCCGCTCGGCGCGCCTCCTTGCTGGATGCCCGCCTCACCTGCTCCGCCCGTTCCCCCGGCCTGCGCCCTGACTCCCGCAGCGGAACCCGACAGGGAAAGCCCCACGGGAATCAGCAGCGTCTTTGTTTCGCCGGAGGATACGAATTCCCCCGAACCACTTACCCCGGACATCGTTCCCAGCTCCAGTTCCACTTCATTCCCGACAATGGAAGTCACCTTCCCGATAATCTGATTTTGCGGCTGCGAAGAGGAATCACCCTTTGCGCCGCTGTCTTTTGTGCCCCTGTGCGTCCCTTCCTGCCGGTTTTCCCGACCCAGTCCGGACGCCGTCCGCTCCCCCCCGCTCTGGGAGTTTTTCCCCGACGCACAGCCGGCGAGGGCGGCTGCCGCAACCAGCAGAACCATGAGGACGCATATCGCTCTTCTTTTTATCATGTTTACTCCTCCTTTTATTCCTGCTGCAAGGCTTCGATCGGCGTGAGCTGGGCCGCCTTATAGGCGGGATAAAAGCCGAAGGCCGTGCCGGTCACCACCGCGAACGCAAGCGCCAGAACGCCGCTCACGGCGAGCGGTTCCACCGTCATTCCGATCATACGCACCACCGGTACAAGCGCAAACCCGGCAATAACGCCGAGCACCCCACCGAAAATGCTCATAAAGTTTGCCTCCACCAGAAATTCCAGCAGGATTTCCCGCTTGCTGCATCCCAGCGCCTTTAAAATGCCGATCTCCTGCGTGCGCTCTTTAACCGACACAAACAGCACATTCATAATGCCGATACCGCCCACAATAAATACGATAATCGCGACGGCGATCAGCAGCATGGAAAGCGTGTTCGCCGAAGTGGTCGCCGCTTCCATTTCACTGCCCGCATCCGTCAGGGTAAATCTTCCGTTCGGATAATTTTCTGTGAGTACCGCCGTAATATTCGCCATGGCGTTGGAAATCTCTTTCACATCCGAAGCGATCGCCATAATCGAAGGGGTGGCCGTGCTGCCGAGTACGAATTTCTGCGCCGTGGAATAGGGAAGATAAATGGAATCGTCAGGGCTGACGCCGGACGAGACCGTTCCGATTTCCGAAAGCACGCCGACCACCGTATAGGGTTTCCCCTCGATCGTCAGCACGTCGCCGTACGCGGCGTAGGCGCTGCCGAACAGCGTTTTTGCCAGGCTGTTGCCGATCACCGCCACCTTGTTTTTGCCGTCCTGATCGTCCTGCGTAATAAAATCGCCCTGCAGCAGCTCCAGATTGCTGATATTCCGGTACTCCGGCAGACAGCCGACGATCGTCTCATCCGTTTCCTCATCCAGATTATCCGTCAGCACCGCGCCCGTTCCGCTGAGAACGATCGACGCGGAGGAAAGGTCCGGCACATAGGAGAGAATATCCTCCACATCTGTCGCGGTAAGGGTCACGCCCTTTTGTCTTACGATTCCCCCGCCCGTCTGTCCGCCCCGCATTCCGCTCCCGCCGGTGCGGCTTCCGCCGCTGAAGCTTCCCCGGGTCCCTCCGCTGAAGCCGCCTCCGCCGCCCGTATTTCCGGGAGGCATCCTCCCGGCCATCGCGTCGGCCATATCGGCTTGAGTGCTGACGGTCACGTTGATTGCGCCGACGTTCAGGGTTTTAAACTGCTCCTGAACGTCCACCTCTCCGCCGTGCCCGATGGCAATGACCAGCACGATGGTTGCGGCGCCGACGATGATCCCGAGGGAAGTCAGCATCACCTTGGTTTTGCTCTCCGTAATATTGATCCATACCAGATGAAGGATTTCACTGAATCTCATGACTTTGCCACCGCGCTTTCGACCAGCACGGTTTCCCCTTCCCGCAGGCCGCTTACAATTTCAACGTACTGCCCGTTGGAAAAGCCGGTTGCCACCGTCGTCTTTTTGGGCGTACCGTCCGCGCTTTTCACCAGCACGCTGGAAACGCCGTCCTCAAAGGTAACGGCCTGGTCAGAAACATACAGCACATCCTTTTTCTGCTTTTTGATAAACTCGACTTCCCCGCTCATGCCCACGAACACTTTCTTCGTATTGGGGTCGGTCATTTTTGCCGTGACCGCATAGGTAACGGAAGCGGACCCGCTGCGCGAGGGGGAAGCGGCGATGCTTTCCACCGTTGCAGGGAAGGTCTGACCGTCATACGAGGTCAGCGTAATTTCCGCATTCTGACCGATGGACAGGTCGGCGACGTCCTCTTCCGACAGGGAAACGGACATACTGACGGAGGAGGTTTTTGCAATTGTGACAATGGCTTCCCCCGCCTTTACGTCGCTTCCGTCTGTGTAACCGACCGCAACGACGATTCCGTCGCAGGGAGAGGTAAGCACGCCGTCACCGTTAATCGCGCTGTTGACGCCGTCCAGCTCCCTTTGCAGGCTGTCGTACGTCTCCTGCTGGGTGGAAACCGCCTGCGCGAGCTGGTTGGCCGTCAGCTCATAGGTCGCTTCGGCGCCGGAGCCGCCGATCAGGCTGCTCTGCAGCGCCTGCTCCGCTTCGTCGATGCTCCCCGACGCGGACTTCTGCGCTTTTTCCAGTGCAAACTGAGCCGTTTTTACTTCATTTTGGAGCGAGGTCACCTTGGAGTCGATTTCATCCGATGAAGCCGCCGTATCGCTGTCGTCGCCGCTCCCGGAGCTGGAACCGTACTTGCTCCGGAAGGTCTCATTGTAATCGTCATAAGCCGAGGAATAGTTTTCATATTCCGCTGTGTAAAGGGACACCTTTGTTTCCAGCGCCTCTTTTGCGGAAACCGTAGAGGCTATGTAGTCGGCATAATCGTTGTAGGCGTCCTTTGCCGCGTCGTATTCCGTTTCCGCCTCATCTTCCCCGTCGTCCTGTGCTTTGGCCAGAACCCACGCGGAATACGCGGAATTCTTCGCCGACTCCAGAGAGCTGAGGCCGTCCAGAGCCGCTTTGTGGTCCTTTTCATACTGTTCCAGCTGATCCTCGTAGCTGCTTTTCGTCGTTTCCGTATCATCCCTCCACTTTTTCAGCTGATTCAGCTTCGCGTAATCCGCGGGATAGCTTTTCTGCAGAGCAAAGTATTTCGCAAGGTCGTCCTGCTTTTCCTTGAGGGTCTCCTTGGCGGAACCGATGTCGTTCTGGATCTGCGCTTTGGCCAGATATTCCTGCGTATACGAGTTGGCGGCGTCGGACCGGCTTTTTTCATAAGTAAGCTTCGCAGTCTTCAGTTTGCTGTCCTGATCGGCAAGAGCCTGCTCGAGGGAAAGCTTCGCCTCCGCCAGCTTCGTGCGGGATTCCAGCGTCCCGTCGGTCACGCTGTTCTGGTCCAGCTTTACCAGCGACTCTCCGTCCTTGACCGAATAGCCCACCTTCACAAGCACATTGCCGATAGTGACATCCACCGGGAACGAAACGCTTTGCTCATCCAGCGCAACCGTACCGCTTTCGCTGGTTCCCACAGTTACATTGCCCTTTTCAACAGCATACTCACGGTAATTGACCGTATTCTGTGAAGCTCTGATCTGATGGAGATACAGCAGAACCGTTGTCAGAACGGCAACGCCCAGAACGGTGCCCGAGGCGATGACGATACACAATTTTCTGTGATTCTGAACCAAACCGGATACTCTATTCTTTATTTCGAGTGCCTTATCTTTCATAACCGACCTCCAATTTCCGCTTTCTACATCCAATTATAGGAATTTAATCTTAACCGAAGCCTAAATTTTCGGCGCTTCACATAAATTTAAGCGCATCTTCACAAGACCATCACATGCGAAAAATGCGCTTCTGCTATAATACAGGAAAGACGGGGGGAGGGATTTGGATGAAAATACTGCTTATAGAGAACGATAAAAAAATTGCGGAGAAAATCGGCAGACTTCTGAGCAGGAACCGTTTTGAATATTTCTGCGTTTCCCGCGGGGAAAACGGAGCCGACGAAGCGATGAGCGGCATCTACGACGCGGTGATTCTAGACGTCTCGCTGCCGGACTGCAGCGGGCTGGAGGTACTCAAGCAGATACGGAAATCCGGCCACAGTGTCCCCATCCTGATGCTGTCGCCGAAATGCGGCGTCAGCGATAAGGTTCGCGGGCTGAACGGCGGCGCCGACGACTTTATGGAAAGGCCGTTTGCGGAAGCAGAGCTGCTCGCAAGGCTCTGCGCGGTTTCCCGCAGGAAGGGGGAGCTGATTGCGGACACCCTGTCCTTCGGTGAATTGAGGCTGAATCTGAACACCTACGAAC
>UREO01000053.1 GCA_900546895.1 uncultured Oscillospiraceae bacterium | reverse complement strand
CTTTAGGGAGGTACATCTATGAAAACAAAAGCAATCAGACTGCACGGAACAAAAGATCTTCGTGTAGAGGAATTGGAATTACCTGAAATCAAGGAAGATGAAATTCTGGCAAAAATGATGACGGACAGCGTCTGCATGTCTACATACAAGCTGGTTCAGCAGGGCAGCACGCATAAGCGCGCACCGGACGACCTGTCCAAAAAGCCGGTAATCATCGGCCATGAAATGGCGGGTGTCATTATATCGGCGGGCGCCAAATGGAAAGACAAATACAAGGCGGGACAGCGGTTCACAATCCAGCCTTCCCTGAATTATAACGGAACATTCGACACCCCGGGCTATTCGTATTCTTATTTCGGCGGAGACTGCACCTATTGTGTAATCCCGCACGAAGTGATGGAGCTCAACTGCCTGATTCCAATCAGAGGGGAGTCCTTTTTCCAATCTTCGCTGGCGGAACCGATTGCGTGCGTAATCGCGGGATACAACCGGATGTACCACACCTCGGATGCCAATCACGAGCACATGATGGGAGTAAAGCCCCAGGGGAACCTCATTATTTTCGGAGCCTGCGGCCCAATGGGGCTCGCCGCTATCGATTATGCTCTGCAGTTGGAAAACGGTCCGGCGCTCATCGTTGCCGTCGATGTCTCCGAAGAACGAATCGCGCGCGCCAAAACCGTTTTGACTGTGCCGGACAATAAGCAGCTTGTGTTTTTCAACGCGGCGTCAAGCAGCGATGTCGTGCAGGATCTTAGAAATCTCACCAAGGGAGCCGGATACGACGATGTTTTTGTATACGCGCCCATACAGCAATTAATCGAACAGGCCGACAAGGTACTGGCAACCGACGGCTGCCTGAATTTCTTTGCCGGTCCCGTGGACAAGAACCTGTCCGCAAGGATCAATATGTATAACATACACTATGCCAAAACCCATTATGTCGGCTTCACCGGAAGCACCAACGCCGACCTGCTTGACGCAATCCGCCTGTCGGATGAGGGGCGCATAAATCCCACCGTCATGCTGACACATATCGGCGGATTAAACAGTGTCATTGAAACGACCTTAAACCTGCCAAAGATTCCGGGTGGAAAGAAGCTGATTTACACGCAGATCGATCTGCCGCTGACCGCAATTGCGGACTTTCGCAAATTGAGCGCGAAGAATCCGCTGTTCGGCAAGCTTGCGGACGCCTGCGACCGTGCAAACGGCTGCTGGAGCGCAGAGGCGGAACGTATTCTGCTCGCACATTACAACGTCGATACAACAAAGTAGGAGGGTAAAATCATGCTGGCCAATCTAAAAGATGTTTTAGCCGACGCTAAAGCGCGTCAATACGCAGTAGGTGCATTCAACGGTACAACATTAGAAAGCGTGCGCGCGATTATCGCGGCCGCCGAGGAACTGGGATGTCCCGTTATCCTGCAGCATGCTCAGAGCCATGACAATATTGTCGATATGCACGAGATCGCACCATTGATGCTGCACTATGCCGGGCGCGCACGCGTCCCGGTTGCGGTGCACCTGGATCACGGAAGCTCCTTTGAACGCTGTGTGCAGGCAATCCGGCTCGGTTTCACGTCCGTGATGTACGATGCATCTGGAAAAGACTTTGACACAAACGTCGCTCAGACAGCGGAAATCGTTAAGATCGCACATGCCGCGGGAGTTTCCGTGGAAGCAGAGCTCGGCCACGTTTTCACATCAAAGGTGGTCGTCGGCGAGGGCACAAACGCTGACAGCGCCGACGATTACAGCAATCTGGATGATATATACACCGATCCGGATATGGCACACCGTTTCGTGGATGCCACCGGAGTCGACTGTCTGGCCGTTGCTTTTGGAACTGTGCACGGCGTGTATCTCACCGAACCCCGTTTGGATCTTGACCGTGTCAGTAAAATCCGCGACGCGGCAGCCGTTCCGCTTGTTATGCACGGGGGGTCCGGCGTTTCCGATGAAGATTACAGAACCGCCATCCGGAACGGTATCTGTAAGATCAATTACTACACCTATATGAACAAAGCCGGCGGTGAAGCTGTCAGGCAGTATCTGGCCACAGATCATGACGCGCTGTTTTTCGATGCTGTCTCACTTTGCGCCACGAGCGCTATGAAAGCGGATGTTCTGCGCGCAATGCGTGTCTTTTCCGGCAAGTAAATTCGCGCTGAGTGACAGAACGCTTTCTTTTTTCGAAGCATTGCGTTATAATGTACAAAAAGGAGCATGATGCAAATGTTCAAGACAACCGTGATTACAATTGGCAGGGATGCCATATTTGACGAAAGTCCGATGCTGGTTCTTTTCGGCAAAGATTGTCCTGAAGAATTACAGGATGCCTGTATTATTCACGAATTCAAGGGTGAACAGAGTGATGAAATGCTGCGCCCGGGCGGACGTATGCTGTTTGACGATAAGGAGTACACGATAGAACAGGTCGGCGAAGTGGCGAATGAAAATTTCAGCCGTTTGGGACACATGACATTAATATTCGATCCGTCTGAAGACGTACTGCCGGGGGCGGTCGTACTCTCTCCTGCCGGTGTTCCGGAGATCAGAATTGGGAGTTCAATTGTATTTATGTAAGCTGTGAGGGATTAGAGAATGGGTACTTCCGATGATACGCAATTGCTGGTAGAAATCGCACATCTGTATTATGACAACTACCTTACGCAGGATCAGATTGCGAAAAAATACAATATGAGCCGCTCGCTGGTCTCGAAACTGCTCACAAAGGCGCGCACCGTCGGTATTGTGCAGATTATCATCCATGACGCCGGTATGCGGCCTTACCATGTGCTGGAAAACCAGCTAAAATCCACCTTCAAGCTGCACGACGTCATCTGTGTCAATGTGGACGAAAGCAACCAGCCCAAGAAAAGGCTGGGGCATTTAGCGGCGAAATACCTGTTCCGGCGCATGTACTCGGCCAAGCTGGTCGCAGTATCTTCCGGCACGACCAATTTTGCGCTGGCCAACAGCTTTTCCTCCCCTGTCCCATTTCCGGACGTCACCTTTGTTCCGCTGTCCGGCGGATTGCTGCGTAACGACCGGGACACCCAGGCGAATGTTATCGCCGAGATTTTCGCGCGCCAGTGCGGCGGCGACAGCTTGCAGCTCCATGCTCCTGTGGTTGTCGATTCCCCGGAAGCAAAGCGGATTCTTATGAAACAGCATTTTATCAAGGATGTGCTGGACAAGGCCAGAAACGCGGACCTTGCCATCGTCGGTCTCGGCAGTTCCCCTATTTATTTTGAAATGACAGAGGCCTACCTGCACGGCATTGATAAGTATACCGACAATGTCAGCGATCTGATAAAGGGCGATATTTCATTTAATTTTTTCAATGAACGCGGTGAGCTGGTGGATTGCAAATGGAACCAGCAACTGATGTCGCTGAGTCTGGATGAAATTAAGAAAATACCGGAAGTGATTGGGGTCGCAGGCGGGGACGAGAAAGTTGAGAGCATTTATATCGCCATCCGCTACCGGCTGATCGACACGTTGATCACCGACATTACCACTGCAAAGGAGCTGCTTCGTGTCAGCGCCCGGCAATTTACGAAAGATCATGTTGACGGGATATAAAAAATGCAACTTTCTCTCTCCCGGCCTGTATCGGGGTTTGTATCCCTTAGAAGGAATCACCCATTCAATCCATAAACCACAAACGCCCACAGAACGGAAAATTCCGTTTTGTGGGCGTTTGCTTATAGAATCTTTCAGACACAATTTCCCCTAAAATCTGGTATTTCCCTGTTACCGTCCTTCTATTGAAATCCGTGTCATTGTAGAATATAATGAAGCATAGATTTAGTAAGGTGCTGTTGACGGTCGAAACACGAAAAATATTCCGTTTTTCCCCGGCTTTTTGGCACGGCGTCCGCATCCCCCGGGAAGCAGGCGCTTCACAATGAAATAGGTAAAGGAGAAATGGGAATGGGCTTTATTCTGATCCCGCTGTATATTCTGGTTGCTGTCGCAGTGCTCTATCTTTTGATTTTTAAGATTCTGGGTTTGCGGATTATTGGCTCCAATGAGGTCGCCGTAATTGAAAAATGGTGGAGCAGAAAGGGCTCTTTGAAGGATTCCATCATCGCCCTGCACGGCGAGGCCGGCTATTCGCCCGACCTTCTGCGCGGCGGCATGCACTTCAAATCCGCCCTGATGTATAAAATTCACAAATATCCCCTGATTACGGTTCCGCAGGGTCAGGTTGCCTATTTATTCGCGCGGGACGGCCTTCCGCTTGCTCCGACACAGACGCTGGGAGAAGTGGTGCCTCAGGCCAACAATTTTCAGGACGTGCGCGGTTTTCTGCAAAATGGCGGCCAGCGCGGCCCGCAACGCGGGATTCTGAGAGAAGGTACATACGCCATCAATCTGGCGCAGTTCATTGTGATTACTCCCAGCGACATTAAGGCAATCGGCAATTCCCGCAGCGAACGCGCGGAGATTGCCAGCATGCAGCAGACGCTGCTGGAACGCGACGCGTTCCGCCCGGTGGTCATCATGGCCAACGCCAGCGATACCAGCGATATTGTGGGTATCGTCACCGTGCACGACGGCATGCCGCTGGAGCAGGGCGAAATCATTGCGCCGAGCGTGGGCGAAGGGCACTCCAGCTTTCAGGACCCGGAGCGATTTCTGCAACTGGGCGGCCGCCGCGGCAAGCAGCTGCAGGTGCTGACGGACGGCACCTATTATATTAACCGCCTGTTCGCGACGGTGGAGTTCCGCCCGAAAACAGTGGTTCCCATCGGATTTGTCGGGGTCGTGGTTTCCTTCTTCGGAAAAGAAGGCGTCGACACAACGGGCGAGGATTACAGGCACGGCGAGCTGGTGGGGGCTGGCTGTAAGGGTGTGCTGGAAAAGCCGCTGATGCCCGGCAAATATGCATTTAACACCGACGCCGGACGCGTGGTTCTGGTCCCTACTACCAATATTATTTTAAAATGGAATAAATCTGAGGTCGGCGACCATAAATACGACGAGAACCTGACCGAAGTCGATATCATCACCAAGGATGCGTTCGAGCCTTCGCTCCCGCTTTCCGTCGTCATGCATATTGATTACAAGCAGGCACCGTGGGTCATCCAGCGTTTCGGCGATATCAACATGCTGGTCAACCAGTCCCTTGACCCGCTTGTAAGCGCATACTTTAAGGATGTGGCGCAAACCAAAACCCTGATCGAACTGATTCAGGAGCGCAGCGCCATCCGTGAACGCGCCGTAACCGAAATGCGCAATAAATTTCAGAAATACAACCTGCAGCTGGAGGAAGTGCTCATCGGTACGCCAAGATCTTCCCACGCGGATGTGCAGATTGAAAACATACTGACGCAGCTGCGTGAACGCCAGATTGCGGAGGAAAAGAAAATTACCTATCAAAAGCAGCAGTCAGCGGCGGAAAGTGAAAAATCCCTGAGGGAGGCCCAAGCGATTGCCGAGCAGCAGAACTTCCTGACCAAGTCGAAAATCCAGATTGAAATTGAAGGAAACAACGGTGCCGCCATGGCAAGCAAGGCGGAACAGGAAGCCAATCAGATCATCGCACTGGCAAAAGCCAACGCATCGAAAGTGCGGCTGGAGGGCGAAGCCGAGGCTTCCAAAGAGTCCAACGTCGGCCTTGCCAAGGCGCAGGCCATTGACGCGCAGGTACGGGCTTACGGCGGCGCGGAGTACCGGGTCATTCAGGAAATCGCCGACAAGCTAACCGACGCGATTAAAAACTCCAAAGTGGACATTGTTCCGAAAACAGTCGTCAACATGGGCGGAAACGACGGCCAGTCTTCGGGCGCCGGCAACGGCAGCGGCAGCAACACGGTCATGGACACTCTGCTGAAATTTTTGACGCTTGACAAACTGGGCGTGTCCCTCCAGCATATCTCAGAACCGTCCACCACGGCGCAGGCTATCCAGGCGGCGATGGAATCGGCTAAAGCCGGGCAGACAACCCCGGAACAGCCGGTCCCGGCGGACGGCGGGCAGCCGAACCAGCCCGTACAGCCTGCGCCGCAGGAAAACGCACAGGAGAAAAAACAGCCGGTGCCTCCAAAAGAGAAAAACTAAGGGGGTTCTCCCCAACTCCAAAATGAAGCAGATAAAAGAAAAGCCGCATCAGATAGCCGAAAAACGGTTATCTGATGCGGCTTTTTGCGGATTAAGTTCAATATCGGCGGACTTCCTATGGTCATCTTTCTGTCATTCAGGCTGTGAGAAGGTCAAGGACTTGAACAAAAAGAAGCCGCTCCGGTTAAGAAGCGGCAGACCAAAGGCAAATGTTTTATATCCTGAGAAGTAGACAATGACGATATTTATTTTTTACGGCTGCAAATCAGACGCTCAATAATATCATCTAATATTCGCAGGTCCTGACTGTTCAAATCATCCAGTAAGGAAAGGATTCGTTTCAATGCTCTCGCGCTTCCGCTATCACAGCTGTCGCTACAGTTGCCGCGATCTGATGCTGATTCGACGGCATCAAAATCGTCATTGACATAACGATTCAGACTCAATGCAATACCTCCTTCATGAAAGATTAATATATAATATTCAAATCGCTAATGGCTTGTCAATATGGCTATTAGGAATCCCAAACAGACAGAAAGAGCCGCCGGAAAGGACTGAGTTTAAATTTTCCCCGCGGCTCCGTCGTTCAGGGTCTCTTTCAGGATACGGATGAACGCTTTCGCCGTGTTGGTCAGATAACGGTTCTTTTTGAAAGAAACTGCTATTTCCCTGCTGGGGGCAAGTCCCTCCAGCGTGTAATAATCAGGATGAAGTCTGGAGTGAAGGAAGATATAAGGATTATAGGGCAGAAGGGATACTCCCAGCCCTTCGATCACCATCGCCCGGACGGCTTCAATATTCCTGCAGTAAAGGATGATGTTGGGTGTAAACCCGGCTTGTTCACAGAGATTCAGCATAATGCCGTGCAAACGATAGTCCCTCGTCAACCCAATGAAAGGGGCCTCTTGAAACCGCCGAAGATCAACGGGCGCCAAAGATTTTCCGCGTGTTTCCATGGGAACAAAGCGGTCAAATCCTTTTTTCGGGACGGCCAGAACGATCTTTTCGTTAAAAAGCACCTGATGCACCAGCTGATCGTTGCGCAGCGGCAGCACTGTAACGGCGAAGTCCACATCACCGGAAAGAAGCAATTCTTCCAGCTCCTGATTTCTTTTTTCGTTCAGCTCAATTTCTATATCCGGATACCTTCTGCGAAATTCACGCAGGGCGGGCGGCAGCAGATAAGTGGTTCTGTACGCGGAAATTCCGATGGAAATGCGGCCGCGCTTGGAGTTGGCCACGTCTTTGATCTGTGCGACAAGCTGATCCTCCAGGGACAGAAACTCTTTTGCCGTGTTACAGTAAAGGCTGCCGGCATAGGTCAGTTTGAGCGGAATCGACGAACGGTCAAACAGCTCCGTTTCCAGCTCTTCCTCCAATCTTTGAACATATTGGCTCAAAGACGGCTGAGAAACGTGGAGCTTTTCGGCAGCTTTGGAAAAGCTCTTTTCCTCTGCAATTGTCAGGACATACTGCAGTTGACGTGTATTCATAAAATTCCTCTAAATCTTAAAAATTCAGCTACTTATAATATTTTTATTATACTATATATGGATTTTCGTATTTGAAGTTATAATATTAATTATTATATAATAAAATCGTCAAAACGGCAAATGTTTTATAGATAACAGCAAAAAATGAGATCCAAAAAAAATTAGTTTCTGTCACATTTTAGAAATATAAGGGACAGAAACAACGACAAACAAAGAAAGCGAGTAACAGAAGAATGAATGTAAATCACAAAAAAGCGGTTATTGGCGTAGCACTGGGGGATGCAGCAGGCATCGGAGCAGAAATCGTAGCAAAAACGGCAGCAAGCGGAGTTCTGGAAGAGTTCGGACATGCTGTTATTATCGCAGACGAAAGGGAGCTGAAAAGAGGTATGGAAATTGCCGGTGTACAGTTTCCATACCTAAAGGCCGCAAACGTGGAGGAAGCTGCCGCTATGGACGGGATTGCTCTTTTGGACACAAGAGCATTAGACGCATATGCCGTCACCATGGGACAGGATTCTCTGGATTGCGGAAAGAATTCGGCACTTAATGTCAAGCAGACGGTGGAATACTGCATGCAGGGTCATTTCGATGGAGTGTGCTTTGCACCGAACAACAAAAAAATGATGAAAAAAGCAGGATTCAAACTCAACGGCGCAATTGATTTGGTCTCCGGATTTATGGGTTACGAAGGAAAAAAAGGCGAACTGAGTGTTCTGGGCAACGTCTGGACCGCCAGAGTCACCAGTCACATCCCCCTTGCCGACGTCAGCGCCGCGCTGACCGTTGACAAGATCATGGATACCATCAACCTGCTGAACAACGCGCAGAAATCCGCCGGCTTTGAGAATCCGCATATTGCGGTCGCGGCGTTCAATCCACACGCCGGTGAAGGCGGAACCTGCGGTATGGAAGAAATCAATGTGATTGCCCCCGCCGTAGAAAAAGCCCGTCAAGCCGGAATTAACGTGGAAGGCCCTTATCCGGCGGACACCCTGTTTTACAATCTGTTCAACGGCGTTTACGACTCTGCGGTGACTCTGTTCCACGATCAGGGACAGATTGCAATGAAGCTGAAAGGCTTTGATAAGGGAACCACCGTCATGGGCGGACTTCCCTACCCCGTAACGACCTGCAGCCACGGCACCGCCTACAACATTGCCGGTCAGGGCATTGCCAATCACGGAGCGTGGGAAAGCGCGTATAAGCTGGTATGCGCCATGGCGAAATAAGCATTTAAAACTCAGCCTACCCAGAATTTTGCATATGACACCGATTACGCATCCGGAGCCTTCTACACGGATTCCGGATGCTGAAGACGGATCAAAATCACAATTAAGAAAACAGGTGAAAAAATGAACCTTGCCTATCCTGTCGCGGCTCCCGACAGCAGCGTGCCGCTTATGGGCTTCGCCGGACCTTTTGAAACAAACCTGGATTTTATCCGGCAGGCCGGATATACCGGCGTGGAGCTGCTGGTGAGAAATGCCGATGAACTGGATATTTCCCGCCTGGAAAGTTCGCTCTCCAACAGCGGTCTGACCGCTGTTTCCTTTGGTACAAGTCCAATGCTTGCACAAGATAAACTTGATCTGCTCTCCGAAATCGAGGAAATCCAGGAAGTAACC
Organism: uncultured Oscillospiraceae bacterium; assembly: GCA_900546895.1. Taxonomy (GTDB): domain Bacteria; phylum Bacillota; class Clostridia; order Oscillospirales; family Acutalibacteraceae; genus Caproiciproducens. The sequence continues at coordinate 3,660 of UREO01000053.1, read as the reverse complement.
TTTCAGCGCACCCTTCGGATGATCGAACTGGCTTCCCGCTTTCAAGCCCCTGTGGGCATCGGAAAACTCAGGGGAAATCTGCAGGAGGGAACGGGACGTACAGCCGAACGGAGAAACAAAATTTTCCTAAAACTTTGCGAATACTGCGAAAAAGTCGAGGGTTCCATTGTCATGGAGCCTCAAAAATATGACAACGTAAACAATTTGAATACTATTGACGAATCTCTTGAATGGCTAAGGCAAATAAACAGCAAACGGCTAAAATTGCTGGTGGACACCTTTCATATGGATCTGACTGAAAAAAATCAGTTTGACAGTATCCGCAGGGCAGCCAGACAAATCGGTTTCGTGCACCTGTCGGACACCGACAGAAAGGCGCCCGGCTGCGGAAACATCGACTTCCGCGCCGTACTGAAGGCTTTCAGCGACATTCATTACGGCGGTTTTTTATCCATGGAGATCAAGCAAAGTCCAAGCAGCAAAGAAGCTGCCGAAATATGCGTAAAAAATTTGATGAGCCTCACGGGGCAAAACTGGGCCAAAACATACCGGTGACTAAGCAGGAACACTTATTCCTCTTCCTGCAAAACTTTATACAAGGGGCTGCGGAAATGAAAAGAATTGCACTGGTCAGTGTCACGCTGAACGCAGTGAATCCCATCGTGAATTATATGACCAAAACGGATCCCGACGTTCATGCCGTCAATTATTTGGACAGCTATCTGCTGGAAAAGGTAGGAAAAGATAACGGAGTGATTACGGACGAATCCATGGGGCGCATGTTTGATATGCTGGTAAAAGCCTGCGCGGACGGGGCTCGGTGCATCATTATGACCTGCACAATTTTTTCACCATACGCGGAAAAATTCTCGGAGCTGCTCTCCGTTCCCATCATCTGCCCGGACGGCGCCATGTTGGACGAGGTGGCTAAGGATGGCGGAAAAACGGCGATCATCTGTACGTTCACCGGTACGGTCGATACGACCAGATCCGTATTCTTCAAATACCAGCGCTTAAACGGAAAAGCGGAGTCGGTCGACATGTATGTGGTCCCGGAGGCGTTTAAAGCCGCCCAGGTTTCCGAAATGGAGGCCCATGACAGGTTTATCCGTGAAAAAATTACGGAACTCGACGCTTTTTACGACCATGTTGTGCTGGCACAGATCAGCATGGCAAGAGCGGCACAGGGGGTCGTCATGAAGCACGCAAAGCTCTGGACCAGCCCCAAAAGCGCGGTGGAAGCAGCCGTAAACCTTCTAAAATAAATCTCTGAAGCCTGACTATGTGGAGGAAAACTATGTTACAAAAATTAACGTTCGGCTGTATTGCGGACGATTTTACGGGAGCCAGCGACGCCGCCTCCTTTTTGGTTAAGGGAGGCATGAAAACAGTCCTTTACAACGGTGTGCCGGACAGCGACCAGACAATACCGGAAGGCGTGACCGCAGCGGTCATTGCGCTGAAAACCCGTACCGAACAAGTGGACACTGCTGTTTTACAGTCCTTACAGGCGGCCGAATGGCTGAAAAGCAAGGGTGCCGAACAGCTGTATGTGAAATACTGCTCCACATTTGATTCCACACCCGCCGGCAATATCGGACCGATCTGCGACGCGGTTCTGGAACGGTACGATATTCCCTGCACCGTGCTGTGCCCTTCCCTGCCGATCAACAAAAGAACGGTAAAAAACGGTACGCTGTTTGTGGACGGAATACCGCTTTCTGAAAGCAGCATGAAAAACCATCCTCTGACCCCCATGTGGGACAGCTACCTTCCCAATCTGATGGGCGGGCAGAGCAAATATCCCTGTCATGTCCTCGACAGCGGGGACATGGCCGGGACTGACGAAGAAATCCACCGTAAAGTAGCCGATTTTGCGGAAAATCATCCGCGTTTTTACCTGATACCAGACTTTGTAAACGATTCGGACGCCGATAGAATCGTATCCCTTTTCGGTAATCTGCGCCTTTTGACCGGCGGCTCCGGCCTGATGCAGCCCATTGCGAAAAAACACAGTCGCAGCTCGGCGGAACAATCGGCAAGGCTGGGCGGAAGCAAGGGCCCTGCGATCATTGTGGCGGGAAGCTGCTCGGTAACTACACAGGGTCAGGTTCGGCACTACCTGGAAAACGGCGGCTTCGGCATTATGGTCCGTCCGGGAATGCTGCTTTCTGGCAATCAGACGGTGGACAGCATCTGGAATCAGGTACAGGAGTCCCCGCGTGCCAGCGTCCTGATTTACAGTGCCGGAAGTGCCGGACAGGCAGAAAAGGAAATGGACGGCGCCAATGAAGCCACTCTTCTTGAAAATACCATGTCCGAGCTTGTGCGCAGAGCTATAGAAGCAGGCTACACCCGGCTAATCTGTGCGGGCGGAGAAACCTCCGGTGCAGTTACCAAAGCGCTGGGGTATTACGCTTATCGAATTGGGGAAAGCATTGCGCCGGGCGTTCCGGTCATGATCCCGCTGCAGCACCCTCAGATTCGTCTGGTTTTGAAATCCGGTAATTTTGGTCAGCGGGACTTCTTCTTGAGAGCATTGAAAATAACCGTGGAGGAATAAAGATGACAAGCATACTGCTAGATAAAATAGAGGATGCGATTTGGATTGCAAACAGCCTTTTTGAACGTGGAAAGACGTCTGGATCCACGGCAAATCTGAGCTTTCTGCATGAAGGAAAGGTATATATCAGTGGAACGGGAACTTGCTTCGGCACTCTTTCACAGGAAATGTTCTCTGTCATTGACCTTGACGGGAACCATCTTGACGGAGTCAAGCCCAGCAAAGAGTACCCTCTGCACACCCTGTTTTACAAAAAAAATCCCGACGTAAAAGCAGTGATTCACGCCCATAGTTTTTACGCTACCCTATGGTCCTGTTACTGCCGGTCGGACGGACGCAATGCCATCCCACACTACACGCCGTATCTTCGCATGAAGGTGGGAGACATTGGATCAGTTGCTTATGCCCCTCCGGGTTCTAAGGAACTCTTTCATGCATTTTCCGAAGTACTGGACGACCGTTGCGGCTACCTGCTGCAAAATCACGGCCCCGTGGTGGGTGCTGCAGATTTGTTTTCCGCTTTTTACGGGCTGGAGGAACTGGAGGAAAGCGCTCACATCGCGTGGGAACTGCGCCATTCAGGATTAGCCCATATAGAGGACAGAAGTAATCTGGACTTCTGAGCAAAGCTTTGCAACCCTTGCACAAAAGGCTGTCCGGAGTGGAAATAGAATTCCGAGCGGTGGAATTTCTAGAGTTGTATGAAAAAGCAGGAAAAGGGGATAAGGGTTCAGGGAGGAGTCAACCGGCTTTCCATCCTGCTCGGTACCGGGATCGAAACAGTCTTTTGATGTCTTAAAATAAAGCACAGAAATTAGGGGGAGAAAAATGCTTACTGTTTTAGCGTGGTTAATGATTATTATCTTCATGATTATGATCATGAAAAAAAAGATGCATCCATTTACCGCAATCGTGCTGATTCCTTTGGTTTTTACCTTTGTAGGAACATTTACGGGTCTTTACAATGAAATAGCGGCCAAAACCTATGAAATGGCTATTGGCGACGTAACCTATATGGATCAGCTTAAACTCCTGGGCACCTGGGTGCAGCAGGGTCTGACAAAAACTTCAACCACCATTTTCATGATGTTCTTCGC
>UREO01000052.1 GCA_900546895.1 uncultured Oscillospiraceae bacterium | reverse complement strand
GTATGAACCACACCATTTCCAAGATGTTTGATTCTCGCCATCCCGCAGTGCTGCGCATGATTGAAAAGACGGCGGAGAGCGCAAAGAACGCCGGAATCTGGGTGGGTATCTGCGGGGAATCCGCAGCGGATACCGCGCTGACGGAATTCTACGTGAAAATCGGAATCAGTGAGCTTTCAGTTACTCCGTCCGCGGTACTTGAACTGCGCAAGGCGGTCCAGCAAGTCGAATTATAGATCACATAAATGGGGCTGTTGCAAAATGAATTTGCGATAGCAAATTGCACAAAGAAATAGCTCAAAAAGCAAGAAAGTGCGTCTTGAAGCGGCTGCCGAAGCCCAATCAAGACGCATTTTTTGTGCAGTATTTTTCGTCGAGGCTATTTTGCAACAGCCCAGACTGAACCGCGGAATTACGATTGTAAACTGCGGTTCTTTTTGTAAAACGGGAAAATATGTTACCTTCCTGCGTGTCGGGAAACCGATGGGCTAAAACATGAACACGCGTGCGGGCGCATTGCTGTTTTTCAGACAGGGATCGACCTTTCATTTTACTGATAGGGGCCAATTAAAATCAGGAATCCAGATAATGGGCGAAGAGAAAATATACCGCAACGGGCCCATACGTTTTCGTCAGCAATTCTTTTGAATATCCTGGAAAAAAATATGCAAAAAATCGGAATATTTAAGAGTATTCCACATAATTAACTTGTATTCTGAATTGAAAATTGATATAATAACAAAATGAGGGATAGCATGTAGGGCACATCCGAAGAAGGGTGTGTCCTACATAGGCGTATGAAGGTAAATGACAGACTGTGTTGAATTAAGGACATATTTGTGATATAATTCCGTATTGTATTCCCTTTAGGATACCCGGTCATATTCATTTGATGCGTGAAATATGATATTGCCTTCTGCAAACAGGAATTTTAAGGAGTGGCTGTAGTGACAAACTATGTGATAAAGCGTATCGCCTATGCGCTTTTGACGATTTTTCTGATTTCCGTCATCACCTTTGCGCTGATGAACATGATACCCGGAGGCCCGTTTTTAAGTGAGAAAGCGGTTTCGCCGGAGACGACACAGGCTTTAAAAGTAAAATACGGACTTGATAAACCACTGTATGTGCAGTACGGAAATTATATGAACAATTTGCTGCACGGTGATTTCGGTCTGTCCATCAAACAGACGGGCAGGACCGCCAATGATATTATTTTTTCAACGTTTCCTGTTTCGGCAAGGCTTGCCGGCATCTCAATTTTACTGGCGCTGATTCTGGGTGTGACGATGGGCTCCGTGGCGGCGTTGAACAGAGGAAAATGGGTCGACAGTCTGCTGATGGTCATTTCCACTATGGGAATTGCCGTGCCGGGTTTTGTTGTCGCCTCTTTTCTGTTGATTACGTTTGGCGTAAATTTGCACTTATTGCCGACGCTCGGCCTGAAAACGCCGCTGCATTATATCATGCCGGTTGCGGCGCTGTCGTTTTATCCCATGGCGTACATTACGCGCCTGATGCGTTCCAGCATGCTGGATGCGCTCAATCAGGACTACATACGCACGGCAAAGGCGAAAGGCGTAAGTAAATTTTCCATGCTGTTCAAGCATGCGCTGAAAAACGCGATCATTCCGGTAATCACTTATGTCGGCCCGCTGCTTGCCTACACGATGACCGGAAGCTTCGTGGTTGAGAAAATATTTACGATTCCGGGTTTGGGCCGTGAATTTATCAACTGCATTACCGGCCGTGATTATCCGATGGTAATGAGTACCACTCTTTTCCTTGCCATTTTATTGGTCTTTATGAATGTGATTGTAGACATTTGTTACAAACTGGTTGACCCAAGAATTAAACTGAAGTGAGGAAGGCAGGAAAAGATGTTGGACGATATTAAGCTCAAAAAGAATCCCTTTAGCCTCCAGTTGAATGCAGATGATTTTTTGCCTGCCAGCTCGGATGAAAAAGAATCTTTGGTTGTGATGCGCGAAAGCACAACTTACTGGAAAGACGCAATGCGGCGTTTTTCTAAAAATAAAGTGGCCATGGCCGCAATGGTTGTCATTGTGATTATTTTGGTCTTTGCGTTTATTATTCCTAATTTTTACCCGTATCAGTATGATCAGCAGATTCGCGGAAGCGAAGATTTGACACCGATGCAGTACTCAGAGATGGAATTAAAGAACATTTCTCAGGGGGAAAGCGTTTTTCCGCATATTTTCGGTACGGACAGCTTTGGGCGCGACCTTGGGATCCGCGTAATGATCGGTGCCAGAATTTCTCTTTTGGTCGGCTTGATTGCCAGCGCACTGGTCCTTTTGATCGGCAGCATCTACGGCGCGATTGCCGGCTACTTCGGCGGCAAGGTCGATATGGTGATGATGCGTATCGTGGATATTATTTACTCTGTGCCGGATATGCTGATTATTATTCTTTTGCAGGTAACATTGAAAACACCGCTGACACAGCTGTTTGACAGCAATCCCGCCTTTGAGGGACTGCAGAAGATCGGAGTCGGGCTGATCAGTATTTTTATTACCTTCAGTCTGCTGTACTGGGTCGGTATGGCGAGAATCGTACGCGGCCAGATCATGACGCTGAAGGAACAGGAATTTGTTACGGCGGCAAGGGCGCTGGGCGCTTCAAATCGCCAGATTATTGCAAAGCATCTGCTTCCGAACTGCATCGGGACGCTGATCGTTACAACAACCCTGCAGATTCCTTCTGCAATCTTTACGGAAGCCTTTCTGAGCTACCTTGGCTTGGGCGTTGCGATTCCCATGGCCAGTCTTGGTTCGCTTGCTTCCGATGCACTGGGCGGAATCAACGCGTTTCCTTACCGTTTGATTATTCCGTCCATTGCCATCAGCCTGATTATTCTGTCATTCAATCTTTTCGGTGACGGTCTGAGAGATGCGTTTGATCCGAAGCTTAAGAAATAGGAGATTTGAAAATGAGTTCAAATTGTTTGCTTGACATAGAAAACCTTCAAGTTTCCTTTTTTACCCCCGCCGGAGAGGTAAAGGCTGTCAGCGGCGTATCCTATACGCTTGACCACGGCGAGGTGCTTGGAATCGTTGGAGAATCCGGAAGCGGGAAAAGCGTTTCCGCTTACACCCTGATGGGAATTATTGCCGACCCTGGTAAAGTGGTGGGCGGCACCGTAGAGTTTAACGGACACCATATTGAAAAAATGAAAGAAAAAGAGTTCCGGAAAATGCGCGGCAGCGAAGTCAGCATCATTTTTCAGGACCCGATGACCTCCCTGAACCCGGTCTATACCATTGGGAACCAGCTTACCGAAATGCTCCGTCTGCACACGGATAAGAGCAGGGCGGAGTGTAAGGCAAGGGCAATTGAGCTTTTGGCTTTGGTTGGTATGAACGAACCGGAAAAACGCATGAAGCAGTATCCGCACGAATTTTCGGGCGGTATGCGCCAGAGGGTGATGATCGCCATGGCGCTGGCCTGCGAGCCGAAGCTGCTGATTGCCGACGAACCCACCACGGCGCTTGACGTTACCATTCAGGCGCAGATTCTGGAACTGATGGTGGAGCTGAAAACGAAAATCAACATGTCGATTATCATCATCACGCATGATTTGGGTGTTGTTTCCGACGTTTGTGACCGCATTGCGGTCATGTATGCCGGAAAGATTGTTGAAATCGGCAGTACGGACGATATTTTTTATAACCCCAAGCACTGTTATACGGTCGGTCTTCTGAACTCCGTCCCGAAAATCCACGAGCAGGGGCACGAGAGACTGATTCCGATCGAAGGAACCACTGTTGATCTGCTGTATCCTCCGGCGGGCTGTCCGTTTGCTTCCCGCTGCGACAGGTGCATGAAAATCTGCCTGAGGCAGATGCCGGAGTTTACCGAGATTTCTCCGGGTCATAAAAGTGCCTGCTGGCTCTTGCAGAAAGAGCAAATGGAAAATGCCGGGGAGGGAAATACAAAATGAGCGAAAAGCTGTTGGAAGTTCAGCATCTTCAGCAATATTTTCCGGTAAGCGGCGGTATATTCAAGACAAATTATGTGCAGGCTGTTGATGACGTCAGCTTTTATATCAATAAGGGAGAGACCTTAGGGCTGGTTGGAGAAAGCGGCTGCGGGAAGACGACGACCGGCAGAACCATCCTGCGGCTGTATGAGCCGACCGGGGGAAAAATTATTTATAACGGGGAAGATGTCACACATGTGGATTTTGCCCCTTACCGTAGAAAAATGCAGATTGTTTTTCAGGATCCTTACGCTTCGCTGGACGCCCGTATGACGGTCGGCGACATTGTCGGCGAGCCGATCGACATCCATAATCTGGCTTCAAGCCGCAAAGAGCGTAACGACAGAATTCTTTCCCTGCTGGAGAGGGTAGGGTTGAATTCCGAGCATGCAAACCGCTATCCCCATGAATTTTCCGGCGGTCAGCGCCAGAGAATCGGCATTGCGCGTGCGCTGGCGGTGGATCCGGAATTTATTGTTTGTGACGAACCGATTTCCGCACTGGACGTTTCCATACAGGCCCAGGTTGTCAATATGTTTGAAGATTTGCAGCAGGAGCTGAACCTGACCTATCTGTTTATTGCCCACGATCTTGCGATCGTAAAGCATATCAGCAATCGAATCGGGGTCATGTATCTCGGAAAGCTCGTCGAGCTTGCGGACAGTGCTTCGCTCTATGACCACCCGATTCATCCTTATACACAGAGCCTTCTTTCCGCAATTCCGATTCCGGACCCGAAAATGAGCCGTGAAAAGAAGCGGATTGTGCTGGAGGGCGACGTGCCCAGCCCGCTGAATCCGCCTTCCGGCTGCCGTTTCAGGACCCGCTGCCCGTACGCGACGGAGCAGTGCGCGGCTGAGGTGCCGGAATTTAAGGAATATGAGACGGGCCATTTTGCGGCCTGCCATCGTATCGGGGAATTTTAACAGGTTTTAATTTGCATTGCAAATTGAAATAATTTGAAGAGAAAATAAGAAAGAAATTGGAGGGATTTTTATGAAAAAGAAAATTGTTGCTCTCGTTCTTGCGACGGCGATGATGGTTTCCGCCTTTGCAGGCTGTGGAAACGGTGCAGCCGTCTCCTCTGCCGCAGAAGGAACAGGGAGCAAGGCGCCGGCCAGTCAATCGCTGAGCGTCAGCCTTGGCGCGGAACCGGCCACGATGGATCCGGCCTTGAACCAGGCGGCGGACGTTACCAGCGTGATGAACCATCTGTTTGAAGGACTTACCCGCTATTCGTCCGATCATAAGATTATCAATGCGCAGGCGAAAGAAATCAAAAAGAGCGACGACCATAAAACGTATACGATCACGCTCCGTGATGACATTAAATGGTCTGACGGCAAGCCGGTGACCGCAGGTGATTTTGAATACGCCTGGAAGAGAGCGGTCGATCCGAAAACAGCTTCCCAGTATGTTTATATTTTTGATCCGGTTCTCAACGCGAACGAAATCGCCGCGGGAAAAATGGATAAGGATAAGCTGGGTGTCAAGGCTACGGACGATAAGACGCTGGTCGTGACCTTAAGAGCTCCATGCGCGTATTTTGACGAGCTGCTTTCCTTTACTGCTTATTTCCCGGTCCGCAAGGATATTGTTGAAGGAAACGATTCCTGGACCCAGGATCCGAAAACCTATATTTCCAACGGTGCTTTCAAGCTGAAGGACTGGAGCCATAAAGAGAGCATTACGTTAGAGAAGAACCCCAATTATTACGACAAGGATAAAATCAAACTGGACACCTTGAAATTTGTGCTGCTGGAAGACGATTCGCCGAGGCTCGCCGCTTACCAGAACGACGAAATCAGCTTCTGCTACACCATTCCGGTTGAAGAGATCGCTACCTGGCAGGATAAGCCCGATTTCAAAATTCTGCCGGATTTAAGCACAAACTATTGCATTTTTAATACCTCGAAGAAACCTTTTGACGACGTAAGAGTCAGAAAAGCTTTTTCCCTTGCGATCGACCGCAATTATATTGCCGATAAGATCACAAAGAAAGCCCAGGCTCCCGCCGGTGCTTTTGTACCGACCGGTCTTCAGGACGAGGACTCCTCAAAACAGTTCCGCGAGGTCGGAGGAGATTATATTTCCATTAAACCGGAAGATTATGAGAAAAATGTAGCCGAAGCGAAAAAGCTTCTCGCGGAAGCCGGTTATCCGGACGGCAAGGGCTTCCCGTCCGTTGAGTATATCACCAATCCCGCTTCCCTGAACAATGCTACTGCCGAAGCCCTGCAGAATATGTGGAAGACGGAGCTGGGCGTTAACGTCACGATTTCCCAGCAGGAATGGTCCGTGTTCCTTGATACGCGCAACAAGGCCAACTTCCAGATCGCCCGCGGCGGATTCGGCGTTGATTTCAACGACGCTGTTTCCATGCTTGATCTGTTTGTGACCAACGGCGGCAACAACAGCGGTAAATATTCTAATCCGGAATATGATAAACTGATTGAGCAGATCAAAGCAACGGATGACAACAAAGTCAGAATGCCGCTTTTGCATCAGGCTGAGGATATTCTGATGCGTGATATGGTGGTTGCACCGCAAACCTATCGTACCCGTATTGTTTTGTTGAACCCGAAGGTGAAGGGATACTATCAATCCCCGATGGGTTTTGACTTCTTCATGTATGCTTCTGTAGAAGGCTGATTCGTTAAAGAGCTTTTAAGCGTTCCCGTTTTACGGGGACGCTTTTTTGCACAATTTTATTTCTATTTGAATGATTTGGATAGGTTATACTGCACCAGAACAAAATTTTATCGGTTTAAAGCAATAGTTGAGCGATAAATTTGCAATATTAATAATTCGATATTTCATTTATATACGACCGAAGATTAAAAAACAAATAAAAACTGTTAATTTTTACGGTTTTCCAAAATAAAACGAATAATTGTAAATATGCAGTTGCAAATATACTTTATCAGTAGTATAATCAAAAACATTAGAATATTAAGATTAGGGCATGAAGCCGGGTTGTTTCGGCAGCTCGGCTGAAGTATAAAAATGCGAAGAGACTATTTTACTTGGGAGGTAAAACATGATGAAAAAGCGTTTATTGGCAGCTGTTTTGACGGCTGTAATGCTTTCTGCTTCTGCTACAGGCTGTGCTCAGGGAGGCGGAAACACTGACTCCGCGGCTGCAGGCAGTGCCGCTGCGACGGGTGAGACAATTAAAATCGGCGGACTTGCGCCGCTGACCGGAAACGTATCCGTTTATGGGATTGCTACAAACAACGGCGTTAAGCTGGCCGTAGATAAGATCAATAAAGCCGGCGGCGTCCTTGGAAAACAGATTGAATACATCGCTTATGATGAAAAGGGCGATGCAATCGAGGCTGTCAATGCTTACAACAAGCTTGTACAGGACGATAAGGTAGTCGCGTTGGTTGGCGACGTTACCTCTAAACCGACCATTGCCGTTGCGCAGAAGGCGGTGAAAGACGGCCTTCCGATGATTACGGCGACCGGCACCGCGGCGGACATTACAAAGGCCGGCGACAATATCTTCCGCGCCTGCTTTATCGATCCGTTTCAGGGCGAATTGATGGCTGCCTATGCGGCTCAGAAGCTCGGCGCAAAGACCGCTGCCATTATCTATGACAACGGCGACGACTATTCCACCGGCGTTGCAAATGCTTTTGAAACTGCTGCAAAAGAAGCCGGCATGACGATTACCAACAAAGAAGCCTATCAGAGCGGCAGCGTTGATTTCAAATCGCAGCTTACAAAGATAAAGGCCGGCAACCCAGATGTCGTTATGGTTCCGGTTTATTATTCCGACGTAGCGCTGATCGCCGTACAGGCGAAGGACGTCGGTCTGAGCGCGAAGCTTCTCGGTGCGGACGGCTGGGACGGCGTTCTTGAAAAAATTGACAAGAGCAACCTCGACGCCGTGAAGGACTGCTACTTCTGCAGCCAGTACTCCGCTGAAAGCTCCGATCCCGATCTGCAGTCTTTCCTGAAAACCTACAAGGAAACCTACAATGCGGACCCCAACATGTTTTCTGTTTTGGGCTATGACGCCATGGGCATGATGGCCGCCGCGATCGAGAAGGCCGGTTCCGCGGATTCCGACAAGATTGTTGAAGCGCTCAAAGGGATTGAATACAAGGGCCTTACCGGCAACACCACCTTTGACGAAAACCGCAACCCGGTCAGAGAGGCTGTCATTACGACCATTGCGGACGGAAAATACAAATTTGTAGAGAACTTTAAAAAGTAAGTTTACCCATTCTGTTTTGGAATTAAAAGGGGACAAGAGGGTGAAGAAATTCGCCCTCTTTTCGGATTTTCTGCGAACAATATCACTGTTTCAATTAAATGCAGGAGGGTGCGGTTTATGGATTTTTTTTCGCAAATCATCAATGGTCTGGGTATCGGCAGCATTTACGCGCTGGTCGCTCTGGGCTACAGCATGGTTTATGGTATCGTACAGCTGATCAACTTTGCGCACGGCGATATCATTATGGTAGGCGCTTATGTCGTATTTGTTATCTTGGTTATGATGAATCTTCCCCTGTGGCTTGCGGTGCTGGGCTCGATTATTTTCTGCGGGATTGCCGGCGTTGTGATTGAACGCGTAGCATACCACAGGCTTCTGGTTCGGGACGCACCCAGAATTTCTCTGTTGATTACGGCAATCGGCGTCAGCATTTTTTTGCAGAACCTTTTCCAGCTGCTGTTTGGGTCGGATGCAAAATCAATGCCGAAAATGTTCTCTTTCAGCCCGCTGCAGATCGGCGAACTGCAGATTACTTCGTCCACGGTCCTGAACATTTTGGTATCCGTTGTTATGATGGCCGGGCTGCAGCTCATGGTCGGCAAGATGAAGATCGGCAAGGCGATGCGTGCGACCTCTGAGGATGCGGGTGCCGCCAAGCTGATGGGCATCAACACAAACACCACCATTGCCTTTACATTCGGCATCGGTTCGGCCCTGGCTTCTGCGGGCGCGGTGCTTTACTGCAACACATATCCGCAGATTAAGCCGATTATGGGCGGCCTGCTGGGCTTGAAAGCGTTTGTCGCCGCCGTGCTGGGCGGAATCGGCAGCATCCCCGGCGCCATGCTGGGCGGCTACCTGCTGGGCGTTGCCGAAAGCCTGACAAACGCCTATATCAGCAGCAATCTGACGGACGCCGTGGTATTCGGAATCTTGATTATCGTCCTGCTGGTAAAGCCCGCGGGTCTGCTCGGCAAAAATACAAGGGAGAAGGTGTAACGAATGTTGGGGATTTCAAGAAGAAAAAAGATTTCTTACGTTGTGAATCTGGTGATCGTTATCCTTCTGTATGTGGTCTTTACCATGCTGATCCGCCAGGGCGTTGTGAACAGCTATTATTCCGATATTATCAACATGATGTGCATCAACATCATTATGGCCGTCAGCCTGAACCTTGTGACCGGCCTGCTGGGCCAGCTGGTTCTGGGCCATGCGGGATTCATGCTGGTGGGCGCGTACGCCGCGGGTCTGTTCACCATTCACTCCGGGCTTCCGCTATCGGCTGCGTTCCCCATTGCGCTGGTGCTGGGCGGTTTGGTCGCGGCGCTTTTCGGTGTTATCATCGGCGTGCCGGCTCTGCGACTGAAAGGCGACTATCTGGCGATTATCACGTTGGGCTTTGGCGAAATCATACGCGTGATCGCCAACAATTTGACTATTACCAATGGAGCGAAGGGCCTTTACGGTATCGACTCCCTGAACTCGCGCCATGACCCTACGGCGATGTTTACCTATATGTTCTTTATCGCTATTCTGGCGATCTTTATTAGCTTTACTTTCGGGACTTCCCGCCACGGCCGCGCCGTCATCGCTATCCGCGAGGATGAAATCGCCGCGGAGGCCTCGGGGATCAACACCACCTATTACAAGCTGCTTGCGTTTATTCTGGCGGCATTCTTTGCCGGCGTGGCGGGCGGACTTTACGCGCACCAGATCGGTCTGATCGATCCGTCGAAGTTCGACTTCAACCGTTCGGTGGAAATCCTTGTAATGGTCGTGCTGGGCGGCATGGGTTCGATTACGGGCTCCATCATTTCCGCGGGCGTGCTTACCGTCCTGCCGGAAGCGCTGCGCGGGTTTTCCAGCTACCGTATGCTGCTTTATTCCCTCGTGCTGATCTGCGTGATGCTCTTCCGTCCTACCGGGCTGCTGGGCCGCAGCGAGTTTTCGCTGATGAAAACAGTGGATAAAATCAAAGGTGCTGTAAAAGGGAAAAAGCAGGACCCGGCTTCGAATAAGGAGGGCTGACCGATGTCTGTACTGGAAACCAAAAATCTTGGAATTGCTTTCGGCGGCCTTCAGGCCCTTGAGGATGTGCATTTCTCCATCAACAAAGGGGAAATCATCGGCCTGATCGGGCCGAACGGAGCGGGCAAAACCACCGTTTTCAACCTGCTGACCGACGTTTACATGCCGACGGAGGGCGTGATCGAGCTCGACGGAAACAACATTGTCGGCAAAAAGACCTATCAGATCACCCAAAACGGGATTGCGAGAACTTTTCAGAATATCCGTCTGTTTAAGGACGCCACCGTCATTGACAACGTAAAGATCGCGATGAACAGCCAGATGAAGTATTCCGTTCTGGCGGGGATGTTCCGTCTCCCTTCCTACCGTAAGGAGGAGAAGTCGGTGTCCAAACGCGCGCACGAGCTTTTACAGGTTTTCAGCCTCGACGAGCATGCGCACGATCTGGCGAAAAACCTTCCCTACGGCAAGCAGCGCAAGCTGGAAATTGCCCGCGCGCTTGCGACCAATCCGAAGGTCCTGCTTCTTGACGAGCCAGCCGCCGGTATGAACCCGACCGAAACGATGGAACTGATGGAAACCATCATGCTGATCCGTGATAAATTCCATGTTGCGATCCTGCTGATTGAGCATGATATGAACTTCGTCATGGGCATCTGCGAACATATTGTCGTTCTGGATTACGGCAGAATCATCGCGGAAGGTACCGCGGAAACGGTGCGCAACGATCCGAAAGTGATCGCCGCGTATCTTGGAGGTGAGTGATATGGGAGTTATGCTGTCGGTAAAAAATCTGGACGTTTTCTACGGGTCCATCCATGCTATTAAAAACGTTTCCTTTGAAGTGCAGGAGGGGGAAATCGTTACCTTGATCGGTGCAAACGGTGCCGGAAAGACCACAACACTGCATTCCATTTCCGGACTTATCAAGCCGAAAAACGGCGAGATCACCTTTATGGGCAACGATCTGCGTACGACGGAGCCCCACAGGATTATCAAGCTCGGGCTGGCCCAGGTCCCCGAGGGAAGACGTATTTTTTCCAAAATGACTGTGCTCGAAAATCTGGAGATGGGCGCGTATATCCGCAATGACGGCGATCAAATCGAAGACGACTTTGAAAAGCTGTTTGAGCGCCTGCCCCGGCTGAAAGAGCGCCGCAAACAGATTGCCGGTACGCTCAGCGGCGGGGAACAGCAGATGCTCGCAATCGGACGCGCGCTGATGTGCAATCCGAAAATGCTTCTGCTGGACGAACCGTCCATGGGGCTTTCCCCGCTTCTGGTGAACGAGATATTCAGCATTATCCGGGATGTAAACCAGTCGGGCGTTACCGTCCTGCTGGTCGAGCAAAACGCAAAGAAGGCACTGGAAGTTGCCAACCGCGCCTATGTTCTGGAAACAGGCACGATCGCCATGGAAGGCGACGCGGATGAGCTTGCGAATGATGAGAAGGTCCGCAAGGCTTATCTGGGCGGCTGATGTGAAGGGCCTGCTGCAAAACGAATTTTCAATAGAAAATTGCACAAATCAATAGCCTAAAACGTAAGAAAATACGTCTTGAAGCGACTTTAAAAGCCCCATCAAGACGTATTTTTGCGCACTGTTTATGTAGCAATCGCTGTCAGCGAAGTGGTGGGATAATACCACGCCAGAATCTGTTTGTAGGTCGACCCCTGCGAAGCCATGTAATCCGCGCCCACCTGGCTCATGCCGACGCCGTGTCCGTATCCTTTTACCACAAAGGTAAAAACATTGTCCTTACAGGTAAGGGTGAAGTTTGCCGAACGCAACCCGAACGCGCTGCGCGCGTCGTTGCCCGTTACGGAGACCCCTCCGATCTCTATGGTTTTCACGGAGCCTGCGGTGGTGCGGCTGACGGCGCCGACCCATTTGGCCGCGTCCGTTCCAAGGCTTGCCTTCGGTGCGGCTTTCAGGGCAGCCGCTTTGAACTGGTCGGCGCTGAGTGTGACCGTGGTCTGGTACCCGCCGGCAAATACGTCCCCGGGGCTTGCGACGGAGACCAGATAGCTGCGCTTTCCGCCCCAGATATCTTCGGAGGTTTCCGTTTTGCCGGAGGAAATGGCATAGTAGGTCGCGTCGGCAAGATCATTTCCGCTTTTGAGCACCTGCCCGTATACGGCGTTTACCACCTGCGTAAGCTTGTTGTAGTATTCGTCGAACTTGGTTCCCCAGCGCTCCTGCATCTGCGCTTTGGTGACGTAAATCTGCCATCCCTGTGTGTCCGCGGAGAAATCCGCGCCCTTGAGCGCAGCCGTGGGATTGGTCTTTTCCTGTGTACGCAGACGGCTGTAATAGGTATACGCGGCGACGCCCTGCGCTTTCAGCGCTTCCGGCTGGGATTCGGGAGACATTTCGGTGACGATTGCGCCGTAAAGAAAATCCCGGTCGTTTACCGTCAGAATCTGATTGCTCTTGGTATCGAGTATCTTGAATTGGGCCGTATTCTGGGCCGCGGGCGCACTGCTTGGCGGTGTCTGGGATACGGGCTGGGACTGCGGTTTTGCCTGCGACTGCTGACCGGACTGTACGGCGGACGAAGAACTTTTGGAGCTCAGCTTGTCTGTCTTGTCCGGAATTTTCGCACCCATGGATAAAAACGGGATCAGGAACATTATCAGAAAAAGCAGAAGTCCCAGTAAGGTTTTGCCTTTCATTTTCAACCACCATTCCTCCGTGCAGTATCAAAT
>UREO01000051.1 GCA_900546895.1 uncultured Oscillospiraceae bacterium | reverse complement strand
CTGAACCGGAACGCGGCGAGTTGACAAATTTCGCAAAATCATATACATTAAAACCATAGTAAATTGATATGGATCAGCAAGGATGTGAGCGCTTGAATTTCATTGTTACCGCGGGCGGAACGCGGGAAAGAATCGACGCGGTCCGAACCATTGCGAACGAGGCCACCGGGAAACTCGGCAGCCTGATTGCGGAAGAACTGGCCGAAAGGCTTCCGGAAAAAGAGCACACCGTCTATTTTCTTTGCGGAACGGGCTCGTGCCTTCCGAAGACAAAGCGTGGAAATATACGCGTCCTGCATATCGAAGGGACCGACCAGCTGCAGGACACGCTGATCGGCCTGCTGAAAGAGCAGGAGATCAACGCGGTCATCCATTCCATGGCGGTGAGCGATTATAAGGTAAGCAGCGTGACGACGCCGGAGCACATTGCGCAGGTGCTGGCGGAAAAATTCCGCGGTGCTCCGTTGCCGCTTTCCGAAGCGGAGTGGGAACAGGCGGTCGCTCAGGCGGTTTTTGCTCGGTCGGTCAGCGCGGAGCACAAGATCAGCTCCGATCTGGCGCATCCGGTGCTGGTGCTGGAAAAAACACCGAAGATTATCGGCCTGATCAAAGACGCCAGCCCGAAGACCCTTCTGGTGGGTTTCAAGCTGCTCAGCGGGGTCAGCCGGAAAGTGCTGATCGATACGGCGTACAGCCAGCTGAAAAAGAATCGCTGTACTTACGTTCTTGCCAACGATATGGATTCCGTCGTACAGGGAAACCACGAGGGATTTCTGGTGGACGGGAGCGGAAGCTATACGGCGTTTTCCGGAAAGGAACAGATTGCGAAGGGCGTCACGGACAGCGTGCTGAAAAAACTGATGGAGGATCAAGAATGAAAAATATGATACTGGGAGTGACCGGAAGCATCGCGGCGTATAAGGCCGCCGATCTGGCCCACCGCTTTTATAAACAGGGATATCAGGTAGAGGTGATTCTGACAAACGGCGCGACGAAATTCGTAACGCCGCTCACGTTTCGCAGCCTGACGCAGAACCGCGTGTATACGGATGTGTTTCAGGACGATTTTCCGCATGAGATCAAGCATATTTCCCTCGCCACGAAAGCGGACGTCGTGCTGATCGCTCCCGCTACCGCCAACATTATCGGGAAGATCGCCTCCGGCATTGGGGACGACATGCTTTCCACCACGATTCTGGCTGTCAGGAACAAACCGGTGCTGATTGCTCCGGCGATGAATACGAATATGTGGGAAAATCCGATTGTACAGGAAAATATTTCTAAATTGAAAAAATACGGCTACCAGTTGATAGAACCGAAGGAAAGCCTGCTCGCGTGCGGAACTCTGGGAAAAGGCGCGCTCGCCGAGCTGGACGATATCTGCAATGCGGTGAACGCCGCCGTAGGGCGGTAATTTGCTTCTGCGTTCGCTTCCATCTTCATAAATTCTCCACAATCTGTTGATAAAATGATGCCAAAACAGATCAGAGGAGTGCATGAAATGGCAAAATCCCAAAAACCAAATTCCGGCCGAAAGGCGATTTATCTCAGCGCGGGTTTTCTGGTCCTTCTGGCCGCGGGTTTCTTTCTTATGAAGGGGCTGACCGCCTCCAAAACGGCTGTTCCGTCCGGCGCGTCGCTGACCAGCGTTGCAGAGACGGGCGCGGACGTTTCCGTTGCCAAAAGCGAGATCACCGAGACGGCGAAGTTTATTCCCTATAACGCCGGGGGTACCAATATGGAACTGATTGCAGTAAAAGCGCCGGACGGCACGATCAGGACGGCGCTGAACACCTGTCAGGTCTGCTATGACTCCGGCAGGGGATACTATGTGCAGGAGGGCGACGAGCTGGTCTGCCAAAACTGCGGGAACCGGTTCCAGATTAGTCAGGTGGAAAAACAGAAAGACGGCTGCAACCCCGTGCCGGTTCCGGAGGACAGTAAAACGGATGACGGAACGACGATTACCGTTTCAAAAGATTTCCTGCAGCAGAGCAAAACCTTGTTTGGAAACTGGAAAAGATGATAAAAAGCAGTACCGCCGGCCGGCAGTACTGCTTTTTCGATCAGGCTTGGAACCCTGCGGAGAATTTCTTCTTCGATCTTCATAAGATCTTCACAGCGGGCTGGTAGGATGCAGCTACAATCATCTTCGGACGGGAGAAATGGTATGGAACGGAAGCTGGCACAGAAAACACTGAAAATAGAGGGCATGACCTGCGCGAACTGTGCCCTGAAAATCGAAAGCACACTCAGCGGGCTTTCCGGGGTGGAAAAGGTGTCCGCAAGCTACGGCAGCGGGACGGCGACCGTCGTTTACGACCCGGAAATCATTCGCCTTGAGGAAATGATTTCCGCGATTGAAGAGCTGGATTATCATGTAATAGACGATAAAAACCTTCGGAACGCAAAAAAAGAAAGCGCCGCGAAGGAACAGGCGGGCGGGACGGCGGACAAAAAATTTGTCAGTCAGCTCATCGGTGTCGGCCTGCTCCTTTTCGCAGGCTATCTGATCGTTCAAAATACGGTCGGCCTGAATTTTATTCCCGAGGTTTCCCAGAATATGGGATACGGAATTCTGTTTGTGGTCGGGCTGATTACCTCCCTGCATTGTGTGGCGATGTGCGGCGGAATCAATCTTTCGCAGTGTGTGTCCTACCGGTACGGGGAAAACGATACGGGGAAATGGGCAAAGCTGAAACCAAGCCTCATGTACAATGCGGGCAGGGTGCTTTCCTACACGGCTGTGGGCGGTATCGTCGGCGGTCTGGGCTCCGTCGTCAGCTTTTCGGGGACGGCGAAGGGGATCGTCGCGATTCTTTCCGGCATTTTTATGGTGATGATGGGCCTGAATATGCTGGATCTGTTTCCGTGGCTGCGTAAATTCGTTCCTCGGATGCCCAAATTTTTCGGCAGCAAAATTTACCGCAATCAGGGGAAGCACGGGCCGTTCTATGTGGGGCTTCTGAACGGGCTGATGCCCTGCGGCCCTCTGCAGGCGATGCAGATTTACGCGCTGGGTACGGGGAGCGTTCTGGTCGGAGCGGCCTCCATGTTCGTTTTCAGCCTCGGCACCGTGCCGCTGATGTTCAGCTTCGGTGCGCTCAGTTCTTTCCTGAGCAGTAAATTCACCCATAAAATGATGAAGGCCAGCGCCGTTCTGGTGATGCTTCTGGGCGTCGTGATGCTCAACCGGGGCTTTGCCCTGTCGGGAATCGGTTTTCCCGGCGTTTCCGCGGCGGCGGCCGGGGGCGGCAATATTGCTCGAATCGAAAACAATGTGCAGACCGTATCGACAACGCTGCAGCCCGGCAGCTACAGCCCGCTTGTCGTACAGAAGGGTGTCCCGGTAAAATGGACGATCAAGGCCGACGCGGACTCGCTGAACGGCTGCAACCGGACCATTACGATTCCGCAGTACAACATTACCAGAACGCTGGAAGAGGGCGGTAACGAGATCGATTTTACCCCCCAGGAAACCGGAAAAATCACCTATACCTGCTGGATGGGGATGATCCGGAGCAATATTACGGTCGTCGATGATCTCGGCAATATTACCGGGCAGGAGGTTGCGCAGGAGTCCGACCTTTCCGCGGGCGGCGCGGCTGCGGCGGGCGGATGCTGCGGCAACACCCCGGCGAGATTCGCGGACGGCGGGGTCCCCGCAGACAGCATCGGCGTTGCAAAAATCAGCGGCAAGGAGCAGGAAGTAACGGTTAAGGTGGACGATCAGGGCTACACGCCCGCGGTGGTCGTTCTTCAGAAGGGAATTCCGGCGAAGATCAAATTTGATACCGGCAGCCTGAACGCCTGTAACAGCGTCATGGTTTTTCCGGAATACGGCGGTCAGCTTGATCTGAGTACGGATAAGGAAACGCCGCCGATTACGCCCGAGCAGGATTTTACTTTCCAGTGCGGAATGGGAATGCTCCACGGCTATGTAAAAGTGGTCGACGACCTTGGCAAGGCGGACCTGAACGCGATCAAAGCCGAGGTGCAGAACTATGTTCCCGCGGGCGGGGGCTCCGGCTGCTGCGGATAATTTTGTGAAAGAGGAAATTTGAATGCTGAAAATTTTTAGACGAATGAAAGCTTCCGTCAAACGCTGTTTGGACCGCATGGCAAAGGAAAACCAGAAGCAGTTTGGCGGCGGGGTGCCCGACTGCTGCAAAATGAACCGTCAGACCAACGACCGGCCACGAAAATAATACGCCGCTTTCAGAATCGGCAGAAAAATATGGTATAATAATGAAAACGGCAGGCTCCTTTTGAAGAAGGGGCTTTTGTCATTGGAGGCGGAAACGGATTGAATCGGAACAGAAAGCGGATTTTGGTTGTGGACGACGAGCCGAAGATTGTGGAGGTCGTGACGTCCTATCTTGAAAAAAGCGGATACGCCGTACGCGGTGTTTTCAGCGGAAAAGAAGCCTATGAAAGCTTTGAAAGGGAAAAACCGTCCCTGATGATCCTCGACTGGATGCTTCCGGACACTACGGGGGAGGAAATCTGCCGGGCGCTGCGGCGGAAGTCCGACGTCCCCATCATTATGCTGACCGCCAAAGTGGAGGAGGAGGACATCCTGCACGGGCTGCAGATCGGCGCGGACGATTACGTGACCAAGCCGTTCAGCCCCCGCCAGCTTGTGGCGCGGGTGGAGGCGGTCCTTCGCAGGACGGAAGGCGACTCGTCCCCGGTTTTTTCTTTTCGCCGGGGAGAACTGGTCGTGGATATGGACGGTTACGACGTTATGCTGAACGGCCGTCCGGCCGGTCTGACCCCCAATGAATTTAAAATCGTCGGCGCGCTGGCAAGGCATCCGAACAAGGTGTTTACCCGCGAAGAGCTGATCGCCATTGTCAGCGGGGAAGATTTTAACGGATTTGACAGGGTCATTGATACCCATATTAAAAATATCCGCCAGAAGATCGAAACGGACACCAGAAATCCGGAGTATATTCTGACGGTTCACGGAGTCGGTTACAAGTTCGGAGGCGATTGAGCTGAAATACAGTTTAAAATCCAAATTGTCGTTTTCCTATGCGGTGATGTCGCTTCTGATGGTCGCCCTCATCAGCTTCTGCATCAACGTTCTGCTGCAGAACCGTTTTCAGGATTATGTCATCAACCAGCGGGAGCAGAGAAACAGCGAGATCATCAGCATGATCGAAAAGCAGTATAACGGGCTGAACGGCGGCTGGAATACGAACGTCATTGAAAACATCGGCGTAAACGCCTTGGAACAGGGAGTCATTGTCCGGCTGAAGAACGCGGAAGGGAAAACGGTGTGGGACGCCACGGTGCACAACAACGGCCTTTGCGTACAGATGCTGACCCACATGTCCGAAAATATGAACAGCCGCTATCCCGGCTTCAAGGGCGGGTATGAGCAGAAGACGTATTCCGTCAAAGCCGGTGCAAAGGAAGTCGGGCACGTCGAACTGGGGTATTACGGCCCTTATTATTTTACGGACAACGACATCGATTTCCTCAACAGCGTCAACACCATCCTGATTGCGGTGGGAATTCTGTCGCTCGTAATGGCGCTGATTCTGGGGACCTTTATGGCGAAGCGGGTGAGCGGGCCGATTTCCAAATCCATCCTTGCCGCGGGGCAGATTGCAAAGGGAAATTTCCGTCAGAGAATCGCGGAAAACTCCGGAACGAGGGAAATGGCGCGCCTGACGGATACCATCAACTATCTGGCGGACTCTCTGGAAAAGCAGCGGGACTTAAGAAAGCGGATGACCGCCGATGTCGCCCATGAGCTAAGGACGCCCCTTGCGAATCTGCAAAGCTCCATGGAGGCAATGCTGGACGGAATTTGGGAACCGGATGAGGCCCGGCTGCAAAGCTGCCATGAAGAAATCATCCGGCTGAATCGTCTGGTCGGCGATCTGGAAAAGCTGGAACGGTATGAGGCGGAAAACGCATCCCTTTCGTTTTCCGAATTCGACGTATCCGATCTGATCCGGCACCTTCTGCATAATTTTGAGTCGGAGTTCCACAAAAAAGGCGTCTTACTCTCCTTTGAGGGGGAACCGGAAATCCTTCACGCCGACCGGGATAAAATCAGCCAGGTCGTCACCAACCTTGTTTCCAACGCGCTCAAATATACCCCGGACGGCGGACAGGTACAGGTGCGCGTGCGCACGGCGAAGCACAGTGCCGAGCTGATCGTCAGCGACAGCGGAAAGGGGATTCCGCCGGAGGATTTGCCGTACATCTTTGAACGGTTTTACAGGGCGGACCGGTCGCGCAACAGACTGACCGGCGGCCTGGGTCTGGGGCTTACGATTACGAAGGCCATTGTGGAAGCCCACCGTGGAACCATTGAGGTCGTCAGCGAGGTTGACAGGGGAACTACCTTTACAGTCATCCTGCCGCAGTCCGGGTAATCCATGGAAATTCAATAGAAGCATCATTGATTTTACCGGCCGTTTACCGTGTGATACGGAAAGGAGCGGATTCCGTGACTTGGTAACAGGATGCCGGCGCGTTTTATGAAAACAGGGCGGTAAGGGATTGTAATCTTGAAACGTGAGTGTTATAGTGAAAATGTCGATATCATTAAAACAGCAGAAAGGTGATAAACATGGAATTTATTGAGAGTATTATTGAGAGAGCGAAACAAACGAAAAAGACGATCGTCCTGCCGGAGAGCGGCGATATGAGAACCCTGCAGGCCGCCGCGGAGGTTTTGGAAAAGGGAATCGCCAATTTGATTCTTGTGGGCGACGAAGCGAAGATCAAAAAACAGGCCGGCGGGCTGGATCTTTCAAAAGCAAAGTTTGTAAATCCTCTGACTTCCTCCAGCCGCGAGGAGTATATTCATACATTTTACGAGCTGAGAAAAGCAAAGGGCATCACGCCGGAAAAGGCGGAGCAAATCATGGCGGACAACGTTTTCTGGGCCGTGATGATGGTGAAAAAAGGCGATGCGGACGGAATGGTTTCCGGCGCGGCGCACTCCACGGCGGATACGATCCGTCCGGCACTGCAGATCATTAAGACCGCTCCGGGCGTAAAGCTCGTTTCCAGCTTTTTTGTTCTTTCCGTTCCCGACTGCGAATACGGCTACGAGGGCAACTTCGTTTTCGCGGACTGCGCGCTGAATATTAACCCCAACGCGGACGAGCTTTCCGAAATTGCGATCGCGTCGGCAAAGTCATTCAAAAATATGGTCGGAGCGGAGCCGAAGGTCGCTATGCTGTCCTTCTCCTCGTACGGAAGCGGCAAAGACGAGCTGGTAGACAAAGTGGCGGAAGCGACGAAGCTGGCAAAGGAAAAAGCACCGGAGCTTTTACTCGACGGGGAACTGCAGGCGGACGCGGCGCTGGTACCGAGCATCGGCCAGTCCAAGGCAAAGGGAAGCAACGTAGCCGGTCAGGCCAACGTTCTGGTTTTCCCGGACCTGAACTGCGGCAATATTTCGTATAAGCTGGTACAGAGACTGGGGAAAGCGAAAGCGTTCGGCCCGGTACTGCAGGGAATCGCAAAGCCGGTTAACGACCTGTCCAGAGGCTGTTCGGCACAGGATATTGTCGGCGTCGTCGCCATGACGGCGGTACAGGCTCAGTCCTGACCTGTATTTTTATAAGGACTTTCTTCAGAAGCTAACCGATAGATCGCTTTTCCTTTGCCGGCTTCCTCTTTGAGGGAGCCGGCAGGCGAAACCTGAGCTTTCACTCCCTCCGGCGCGCCACCTCCCTTACGGAGGAGGCTGTTTTCCCATACCGGACAAGTTCTTAGACACTCTGAGCCGTGCGTTTACGCGCGGCTTTTTATATACAGAAAAATACCGCCGTTTTACGGGCGGTATTCTAAGAAAGAAGAGAAATATGAAAAAGATATTGAAACCCTCACCTGAGGTGCTTGTAATTGATTTTCCGGCGCTTGCGCCGATATTGCGTCGCAAATTAAGACCGGAGATCCAAATGTATTTGCGATAAGTATAGTATAGGCATATTATGTGTATTTATGGTGAAGTTGACTTGAAAATTTCGAAAAATCTTTTTCAATATTTTAGAGGGGAGAGCTGTTTCCTTCTTTTCAAAAAGACCCGGAGGGATGTTTACAAACGTCCCTCCGGGTCCGGCTTTAGATATAGAACATGAATCCGCCTTCCTGTGTCCTCTTTTCCACATCATCCGCAATATCATAAAGAGTTATCTTTTTCAGCTCCGTTTCAATTGCGTTGTCGATGACGGAAAAAACGGAGTGCTGCATGGCCTGTTCCATTGCGGGGGCTTTCTTTTTCACCGATTCTTCCGTTTTCTCGAACAGGGACTGTTCCAGCGACCGCAGGATGACGTATGCATTTATTTTTTGAGGGGGTATTGCAAGCTTGTACCCGCCCTGTGCTCCTTTGACGGCGATTACCAGCTCGGCCCTTTTTAAAAGGGAAAACACCTGCTCCAAATAAATTTTGGAAATCCCCAGCTTTTCCGATATGCTCACAATCGTAATACATTCATTGGCGGTATAATTCTGCGCCATGGTAATCATGGCGGCCAGTCCGTACCTTCCTTTTGAAGAAATTCTCATGGGTTTCTCCTTTATAAAGATCATATTTTTTAGAATACCTATTTATCATATCTTGAAAGAAGGATTTCGTCAAGAGGGGCGCGGTTTTTTCGGGTTACCGCAATGCCTGTTCCAGGTCGCCGGTCAGGTCCTCCGCGCTTTCCAGTCCGACGGAAAGACGCAGCAGGCGCTCGTTGATTCCCTTTGCTTCCCGCTCCGCTTTGGGAACGTCGGCGTGCGTCTGCAGCATCGGATAGGTAATCAGCGTTTCCACCCCGCCGAGGCTTTCCGCGTATTGGATCAGCCCGACGTGCTCCAAAAGCTGTTTTGCCGTCTGCTCACAGTCCACCTCAAAGGAGATCATTGCCCCGAACCCGGAGGACTGCCTTTTTGAAATCGCATATCCCGGGTCTTCGGGCAGGCCGACATAGTGCACCGCTTTGATCTTTTTCTGTGCGCGGAGCCAGCGGGCGAGCCGCATCGCGTTTTCCTGCTGCTTTTCCATGCGCACGGCAAGCGTCTTAATGCCGCGGATCAGAAGCCAGCTGTCAAACGGGGGAAGGCACGCGCCCGTGGTTGTGCTCAGTACCTGCAGCCGGTCATAGAGCTGCGGGTCGGCGGTGACGACAAAGCCGGCAAGGGTGTCATTGTGCCCGCAAAGATATTTTGTCCCGCTGTGTACGACGATATCGGCCCCCAGCTTCAGCGGCTGCTGGAAATACGGGGTCAGAAACGTGTTGTCCACAATGAGCAGCAGACTCCGTTCTTTGGTGATTTTTGAAACGGCTTCAATGTCGGTCACCTGCATCATCGGATTGGTGGGAGTTTCGATAAACACGGCTTTGGTTTCCGGTCTGATACGGGACTCGATCAAAGCGGGGTCGGAAGTATTTACAAAGTCGAAGGTAAGACCGTTTTTAATGGATATCTGGTGAAAGTAACGGTGGGAGCCGCCGTAGAGATCATCAGA
Organism: uncultured Oscillospiraceae bacterium; assembly: GCA_900546895.1. Classification (GTDB taxonomy): domain Bacteria; phylum Bacillota; class Clostridia; order Oscillospirales; family Acutalibacteraceae; genus Caproiciproducens. The sequence continues at coordinate 3,483 of UREO01000051.1, read as the reverse complement.
CGCGATGATGTGGTCGCCGGGCGAAAAAAGCTCCATAAGGGTCGCGATGGCGGCCATTCCGCTGGAAAAAGCCTTGGCACCCGCGCCGCCTTCCAGCGCAGCGACCGTTTTTTCAAGATGCTCCCTTGTGGGATTCTGCAGCCGCGAGTAGTCGTAGCCCGTGCTTTGGCCGACCAGGGGGTGTGCAAAGGTGGCCGACTGAAAAATAGGTACGCTCACGGCGCCGGTACAGTCGTACCGGTCGGAACTTCCGTGTATACAAAGTGTGGTAAAATCCATATTCCCGTCTCCTGTCTGAATCATATTAGAGAGAAATGCGTATCCTAAGCAGATAACCGGGTGCGGCTATCTGCCCGCGCATTCGCGCAATTCCTCCATTTCGTCCGGGGCCGGTGATGAGAATGGGCGAACAGTGCGCCCTTGAAAATTTTTTCATCACATTCTCCAAGTCCTAGTAATATTATATGTATTAAATAATAATCTAAAACAAGGGCTCTGTCAAGAGCCCGCGCCGGGAAATCCCGCTTGCAATCTCCTTGCCGGCCTTGACAAGCGGATTTGTTCCGGTTAAAATATTTTTATATATTAAACATATATGAAAATTTGCATATCCTAAATTATTAAATTTGAACGGAGGTTTCCTGTAAATGTCGAAGATTTATCATAGTCTGACCGATTTGATCGGAAAAACACCTTTGCTGGAGCTGTCAAACTTTGAAAAGAAGCATGACCTGAAAGCCGCGGTCGTTGCTAAGCTGGAGTATTTTAATCCCGCGGGGAGCGTTAAGGACAGAATCGCCAAAGCCATGATCGACGACGCGGAAGAAAAGGGCCTTTTAAAGGCGGATTCCGTCATTATTGAACCGACCAGCGGCAATACCGGTATTGGCCTTGCTTCCGTCGCGGCCGCCAGAGGATACCGGGTAATTCTCACCATGCCGGAAACCATGAGCATGGAGCGCCGGAACCTTTTAAAGGCTTACGGGGCGGAGCTTGTGCTGACGGACGGCAGCAAGGGGATGAAGGGAGCGATCCAGAAAGCGGATGAGCTTGCCAAAGAGATTCCGAATTCCTTTATTGCCGGCCAGTTTGTCAATCCCGCCAATCCGCAGATTCACCGGGAGACAACCGGCCCGGAAATCTGGGAGGACACCGAGGGCAAGGTCGATTTCTTTGTCGCGGGGATCGGCACCGGCGGAACCATCACAGGCGTCGGGGAATATCTGAAATCCAAAAATCCCGGCGTCAAGATCATTGCGGTGGAGCCGTTCGATTCGCCGGTCCTATCCGAAGGCAAGGCCGGACCGCATAAAATTCAGGGAATCGGCGCGGGCTTTGTGCCAAAGGTGCTCAACACGGCGGTGTATGACGAAATTATCAAGGTGAAAAACGAAGACGCTTTCCGGACCGGCAGGGAGCTTTCCAAAACAGAGGGCCTGCTCGCGGGAATCTCTTCCGGAGCGGCGCTGTGGGCGGCCGCCGAGCTGGCAAAGCGGCCGGAGAACGCCGGAAAAACGATTGTGGCGCTATTGCCGGATACCGGGGAAAGGTATTTATCCACCCCGCTTTTTTCTGAATAATATCCCCACACAGAGCAGCGGGCCAGGGCGATCTTACTGATTGCCCCGGCCCGTTTGCCGTTTTTCGGCAATCCGGAGCGGCAGGCGGTTTTATTTTACCATTTCCAGGATAAACTGATTGGCGGCCTCCAGGTCGGCGTCGTTGGGATGCCCCTTGGAAATGCCCCCGACGAGCTTGAACGGCCCGTAGGTGTCAAATCCCTTGCAGGCAAAGTCCCCGGCGATGACAGCGCCCTTCTTTTTCAGCAGGTTATTCAGAGCACTGTGGCTTGCGGTACTTCCCATTCCGCTCGTAGAAAACACGAAGACCGGTTTGCCGTTCAGGCTGAGCCCCTCCAAGGCCTCCATCAGCCCGCTGTAATGTTTTCCGTAGGCGATACCCGCGCCGAATCCGATCATGTCATAATCCGAAAGCTTTTTATTTTTGATTCCGTCCGCTTTGCAGAGTTCTGCACCGGCAGTCTCCGCCATAGCGGAGGCGATCTTTGCCGTGTTGCCGTGATGGTAGGAGTCGTAAACAATCAGGCATTTTTTCAAAAAAGATTCCTCCTAAAATAAAATCGGTCCGTACTGTCTCTATGATAGTATGATGAAGGGAGAGATGCAATATTCCCGTGGTGAAAATCAATGTTTTATTTTCGGGCGGTACAAAGCCGATACGGACGGCTTTTGGGAGGAAGGTACAATTTTATTGAAGAATTACAGAAAAATATTGGTTATAAACTTGACAAACTATATCCAGAATGATACACTGGGATCAATGAATAAAAGCTTCCATTTTACGGGGCGGAGGGGTTTTATCTGCTGATTACAAGGGAAACGGATTACGCGCTGCGCATTCTGCGCGCGGTGTCCCACGGGGAACAGCTTACGGCCGGGGATATCTGCCGGCGGGAACTGCTGCCGCAGCAGTTTGTATATAAAATTCTCAAAAAGCTGGAACGGGCCGGTCTGGTTCAAATCACCCGCGGTGCGGGCGGCGGATGCCGGTTGACTGCGGATCTGAAAAAGGTGAGTCTTTACGACCTGACGGAAGTGATGGATGCGGAAAAGCTTATCAGCGCCTGTATGCAGCCCGGGTTTCAGTGCGCGTGGCAGCAGAAATGCAGCGCTCCCTGCACGGTTCATCGGCAGCTTTCCCGAATTCAGGGAATTCTGGACATCGAGCTACGTGCGGTCAGCCTTTATCAGATGCTGTTTCAGGCGGATTAAGCCTGCGAAAAAAGCACTCGGCGCGGCCGACCTTTTTTTGCGATTAAACTGGATAAGATTTATCAAGTATGTTACTGTCTGAGCGGAGGCTGGTTTTTCCGGTCTGCCGCGTTTCCTTACGATTCTGTTTTATAAATTTCCTATGGAATTCATAAAATGAAATATAATGATTATGAAAAGGGAGGAATCAATATGTCTTTTAAAACAACGGAAAATCACGAAGCTCTCCGTGCAAAAGTCCGGGAGTTCGCCGAGGCGGAGGTGAAGCCGCTGGCGTTCCTGCTGGACAAGGAGAATAAATTTCCTGCGGACATTGTCACAAAAATGGGGCAAATGGGGCTGATGGGAATCCCTTACCCCAAGGAGTACGGCGGTGCGGGTCTGGACATGGTCAGCTATGCCGTTGCCGTGGAGGAACTGGCCCGGGTGGACGGCGGCACCGGCGTGATCCTCTCCGCGCACACCTCGCTCGGATCGTGGCCGATCTTCGCCTACGGCACGGAAGAGCAGAAACAGAAATACCTGATTCCGCTGGCCAAAGGCGAAACGCTGGGCGCTTTCGGCCTGACCGAGCAGAACGCGGGCAGCGACGCGAGCGGAACGGAAACCACCGCCGTGCTGGACGGCGACCATTATGTCTTAAACGGCGGCAAGATTTTTATTACCAACGCCGACAAGGCGGATACTTATG
>UREO01000050.1 GCA_900546895.1 uncultured Oscillospiraceae bacterium | reverse complement strand
GTGATAGCCACAAAATATGTAAAATTGAGGAACGGGGCATCTAATAAGTTTATACTGATCCACAAGATAGTAAATAAAAAATATAAAATGATTTTTGTCCTTTTTTTCAAATATTGAGGCTCATACATTTGGTTCATAAAGTCAAACAAAATCGCGGTACCGGCGCTGCACGATATCACGTAAGAGAGCCATTTAATGGTTGTTTCTAACATATCATCATCTCTTTATTAACATATTAAAATTGTTTTTCAAAAAAGAGTGAAATTCCGCTTTGAATTTCACCGCTCTTTTCTGAGATATCGGAATTAAATCGCCACTTGTCAGAGTAACGTCATATCCCTTAATACTCGATATATATAGCAGGTTAATCACAAAACTTTTGTGCGGCATGGAAAACCCATATGGTTTGAAACTGTTAAAAATATTATTAATACTATCATTAATTTTATAGGTTCTTTCCTTTGCCACAATTTCAATTTTGTGATCGCAGGATTCAAAATAATAAATATCTTCCAGGTTAAGCGTTTTGATTCCTAAATTCGTATCAAAAGTAAAGGTGATTTTATTTTTCTCCATTTTCGTATATTCGACGGCGTCGTCCAACTGTTTACAAATCGTCTCATAAGTAAACGGTTTCGTTACATATCCAAAAGCTCTGACGGAAAAAGCGTCTGTTTGATAGTTTGAAAAATTCGTTACATAAATAATTTTGACGTTCTTATCCTTCGAGCGGATTACTTTGGCAACTTCAATGCCGTCCATTTGATCCATCCGAATATCCAAAAAAATAATATGAAATTTTTTTGTGCTTTGTAATAATTCCTCCCCTTTTGCAAATAAACTTGTAAACATTCTGATACTTTTCTCATTGCAATACTTTGCAATCATGGTGTTCAGCTGATCCAATTCGTATTTATCGTCATCGCAAATAGCAATTTCCAACATATAATCACCTGTCTTTAATTCGTTTTTCCACTACATTACTTATTAAACCCATATCAAATCAAATTGTCAAGATTCCTGAAAAATTTTGTATTGATTATGAGGAAATAAAGAGAACACGTCGTGTCTGTCTTTCCTATTCTTCTTTTACAATCATACAAAATTCTGCCCTCTCCGCCGGATGGCTGAGAGGGCATTTTCAGGAATTCGTATTTTTGTTCTCTGCAGAATCCCGGCAGGCGGCGTCCAGCATCCTGCCCTTCCCCCACTCATTGATGATTTCCAGCGCAGGCAGCAGCTGCTTGCAGCTTTCAGTCAGGGAATACTCCACATGGGGCGGTATCTGGCAGATTTCCGTACGCAGTACCAGACCGTTTTTCTCCAGGCCATTCAGTGCTCTGGTCAGCATGATATTGGTGATTCCGTCCAGATGCCGTTTCAGCTCGTTGTAGCGCATGCTTTCCTTCGCGGAAAGTTCCCAGATAATCGGCAGCCTCCATTTTCCCCCGATAATTTCCAGAGCATGTGCCACTGCGCACTTTTTGCTGTGAACCGATTTTATTTTTTCCTGTTCTTCTGGCATATGATTTCTCCCGCTTTAAGGCACAAAAATGTGCGTACTTGTAGATATGTTCCCTGCTGAATATACTAATAGATAAAGAACCGCGCAGAGCGATGAATGTCGCACTTCCGCGCGGCAAAAATAAACAAAAAGGTGGAGATGCAGATGAAATTCATAGAACTTGCACAGGACCGGTATTCCCTTCGCAAATTCAGCGAAAAACCGGTGGAGAAAGAAAAACTCGACCTTGTGCTGCAAGCGGGCAGGCTGGCCCCGACCGCCTGTAATAATCAGCCGCAAAAAATTTTAGTCATTGAAAGTGAGGAAGCGGTTGCAAAGCTGAAGGGCTGCACCCGGTACCATTTTGACGCACCGATGGCGCTGCTGGTCTGCTACGACAATACGGTAAGCTGGAAACGCAGCTACGACAGCAAAGACAGCGGAGATGTCGACGCAAGCATCGTCGGCACCCACATGATGCTGCAGGCCGCAGAGCTTGGGCTGGGTACCACCTGGGTCGGGCATTTTGATCCCGACGCCGTGATAAAAGCCTTTTCTATTCCGGAAAATCTGGTGCCGGTCGCCCTGTTCCCACTGGGATACCCCGCGGATGACGCCGAACCGAACCCCAAACTGCACCCAAGCAGAAAACCGGTAGAGGAAACCGTATTTTACAACCGGTTTTCCTGATATACGGGCTTTTCAAAACAAACGTCAGGAGGATTTCCTATGATTCAAAATGAAGTGCTGAACTGCATTCACAAGCGCAGAAGCACCCGCCGGTTCCAGGAGCGCCAGATCGAGCCCGAACAGCTGGAAACTCTGCTCGACGCCGCAATCTGGGCGCCCAGCGGAAGCAACAGCCAAAGCTGGCTGTTTACCGCTGTTCAAAACAGAGAAACCCTGCTTCAATTGAACGAAGTGGTGAAAGAAGGCTTCCAGAACTGGGTTCCGGACGACAATTATCCCGGAAAAGTCAGGGCCAAAGCCAGCTCGGAAAAGGAAAACTACAATTTTTATTACCATGCACCGACCCTTGTTATCGCGTCGAACCGGCCGGATTACGAAAACGCCATGGCGGACTGCGCTCTTGCACTGGAAAACATCTTTTTAGCCGCGCAGTCGATTGGACTGGGTACCTGCTACATCAATCAGCTGCACTGGCTGAGAAGTGACCCCGGCGTGCGCGAATTTCTGTTTCAGCTCGGGATTCCCAGAGAGCACACCATCTGCTCCGCGGCCGCGATCGGGTATATCGGCGCAGAGTCAGCCGCTCTGCCGCGCAAAGAAGGGACTATCCGCATTATCAAATAAGGGACTTTCCTTTCATACGCCGGGCGGCAGCTTGTCCTCCATGAAACTGCTTCAGAAAGCATCGCTTTTTGGAGCAGTTTTACTTGCTTCCTTTTACCGTTTCGGCAGCGCAAGCTGCGGAAGAGGGATGAACGGGTCCGGGTCCTCAACATGTTCTCCGATCATTTTTTCCATCCAGATCATGTCGTACCAGGTGTGAAATTTATATCCGCACTTGGTAAAATGCGCGACGGTCTTGTATCCCAGATGCTCATGAAAGCCGACGCTTTCCGTATTGGAACAGGTAATGCAGGCATTGAGATTGATGACATTCTGTTGCTTTAAAATTGCTTCCAGCGCCTGATAAAGCTTTTTTCCTGTCCCTTTCGCTTTGCAGCCCACTTTAACATAAGCCGTGGTCTCCACCGCCCAATCATAGGCGGCGCGCCCTTTGAACGCGCAGGCATAAGCATAGCCGATAACGGAGCCGTTTCGCACTGCCACCAGATAAGGATATTTTTTCAGGGTATTTCGGATTCTCTGCGTAAATTCTTCGATGACCGGTACATCATATTCAAATGTAATCGCCGTATCCGTAACGTACGGCGCGTAGATGTCCAGTATCTGCTGCGCGTCCGATTCCAAGGCCATACGAATGGTGATCGTTTTATCCATATCAGGTTCTTCCTTCCGCTGAGTGATCCTATCAAAACAAAGGATGACTGAGCGTCTTTTTTTCTTTATTCTACCACGACTTACGGGAATTGAAAATCAGCATGATCATAATTTTTGCAATAAAAGCAACCATGCCGCCCCATAACAGAGCGGCATATCGCAAGAAACTTTCATCTGGAAGACTTATTACTATCTCAGAGCCCAAATTACTATTTCTCATAGCACCCCATTATTTTACTAAAAAAGGAGCGTGCTTGCAAATGTAAATGATGGCAGGAAATCATGAAAATCATGCCTACTGTCTCTCGGATGTTCCAAGCGGAGACCCGGTTCATCCCCCGAGCGGCCGGCTCCACCTGCACAGCAGGTCTGAAAGCAGGTCGATAGCGACAAACAGGGCAAAGCCAACAATGGAAATCACGATAATTCCCGTATACATATCGATGTAATCGATTCTTGACCATGCATCCAGAATGTAATAGCCCATACCGTATTTTGTTCCGTAGCCCTCCACAAAAAACAGGACGGATACCGCGGTTCCCAGAGAAACGCGAATGCTGGTGAACAGCTCCGGCAAAATGGCGGGCAGCGTGATATGCCGGATAATCTGCACGGGGCCCGCTCCCGCGCTGACGGTTACCAGATAAACGGAGGGGTCGATGTTGCGGACGCTGTCCCTAGCGGCAACAATCACCTGAAAGACGATGATCAGAAAAATAATGGCCACCTTGGAGCCGTCCCGCATGCCCCACAGGATCATGGCGACCGGCAGAAAGGCCGTCTTGGGAATGGGGTAGCTAAAGTAGATGAGCGGGTACAGAATCTTGTTGGCGCTCCCGGAATACGCCATCAGGATGCCGACCGGGACCCCCACCGCAAGAGAGAGACCCAGACCGACCGCGATTCTTTTCAGGCTGGCGAGGATATGGAGGAAAATATGGTTCGAAAAAGCGGTGCCGAAATTTAGGTAAATGACCGCCGGGTCCGGGATGACCGTTGTGCGCATCAAAAGATACGCTAGAAACCAGAGGACATTTAAAAGCAGAAAGCCCTGCAAAAACAGCAGGCACTTATTCAGCAGTCTGTTCAATATCGCCCCGCCTTTCGCCCTCCGGCCCCAGTTTTTCATGAAGAACCCGTTTCGCTGTCAGGTAATCCACCGCCTCCGGGTCGGATTGCCCGAAATAAGGATTTTTCATAGAATACCGGAGCATCCCGCGGCGGTTCCCCATGACCGCAACGGTGTTTCCCAGATACAGTGCCTCTTCAATGCTGTGGGTCACCAGAATCGTGATCGGCCGGTTCCGCTTCCATATCCGTAAAAACAGCTCCCGCGCGTCCTGTCGGGTAATCGCATCCAGTGCGGAAAAGGGCTCATCCATCAAAAGCAGGTCGGGATTGAAAATAAACGCCCGCGCGAGCGCCGCGCGCTGGACCTGACCGCCGCTGAGCTGCGCGGGATACCGGCGCAGCAGCCGCGAAACGTCCAGCGCGTCGCAGATTTCGCCGATCTCCCGTCTGCGCTCTTCGGTGACGGGCTCTCTGCGGAGCTTGAGCGGAAGCAGGCAGTTTTCCCCGACCGTCTTCCACGGAAGCAGCCCGCAGTTCTGAGGAATCACCCCGATCTTATGCGTTCTGGGGTTCAGAGGCCGCTTTTCTCCTTCAATCACGCTATCTACGCTGCCGCCGTTCAGGGGGAGCATCCCCGCCAGCGCGTTGATCAGCGTCGACTTGCCGCAGCCGGAAGGCCCGAGTATGGCAAGGACCTCCCCCTCCTCTATTTGCAGGGAGAGTCCTTCAATCACCGGCGTTCTGCCTTTTTTGGTTTTGTAGCTAACCGTTACCTGATCGATTACAAGCATCTTGCTCTCCCTATAATTCCGCCGTTACGATTCGGAATAAACGTCATACACCATCTGGTCATACTGCAGGGTCGGCTTGCAGAGGCCCTTTTTGCTTGCCCACTGCACAGCGTTTTCCACTTCCTCCTTGGCGGGGAGCTTGCTGGTACGGAAGGGCTTCACCGTGATCTTGCCGATCATTTCCTCCGGGTAGCCCACCGCCTTGATCACGGTTTTTTCATATTTGCGGATATCCGTATGGTTCATATAGTCCACGGCCTCGTTATAGGCCTGATACAGCTTGTGGATCGCGTCGGCCTTGCTGTCCAGCGCGGTCTTTGAAAATGCGGAAACCGCCGGGTACAGCCCAAACTGGTTCGCGCTGCCCAGATAAACGGCCCCGTCGTTCAGCGCCAGGGTGGCGAAGGGCTCCGGCAGCAGGCCGAGGTCGATTTTTTTGTTGCGCAGAAGCTCCAGACGGTCCGGAATTTTCGGGACCACTTCCTTCACAACGTCGTCGCCGGTCATGTCATTATTGCTTAAAATATCTTCCAGCGTGTACTCGATCAGCGTTTTCTCGGAGATCGCGATGCTTTTCCCTTTGATCTGGCTGATATCCTTGATGCCCGTATCCTTACCGGCAACAAGGATGTAGTCCCCGTCGGTAATCCCGGTGATTTTAACGTCCAGCCCGGCGTTCTGATACATGCAGACCCCGATAAAATCGGTCAGCACGCCGTCCAGTTCCCCCGCCTGCAAAGCGGCGTCCCGGTCCTTTGATGAGGTAAAGACCTCCAGATCAAGCTGGAAGCCGTATTTTTCGGCGAGCTTGTTTTCATTGATCAGCACATAAGGAATCACGTCGGAGGACGACATCATCCCGATGCGGATGACCGGTTTCTCCGTATTGCCGGACACGCTGCCCGACGTACTGGACGCACTGCCTGCTGCGTTCTGCGGTGCGCATCCCGCCGTGAACGCCATAAACAAAAGAACAAAAACTGCTATGATTTTATTTTTCATGATTTCCTTTCCACCTTTGATAACAATCGTTTTCAATTTCAAGGCTGTCCAGCACCTTGCCCGCGACAAAACCGACGATCTCGTCCAACGTCTGCGGATGCCCGTAAAACCCGGGCATGGCGGGCAGGATGGTCACGCCGAGTTCCGAAAGCTCGGCCATTCTTCTGAGGTGAACCGTCGACAGCGGCGTTTCCCGGGGGACCAGCACCAGCCTGCGTTTTTCCTTGATCATGACGTCGGCGGCACGGGTCAGAAGCGTTTTGGTAATGCCGCAGGCGATTTCGGCCACGGTGGACATGGAGCACGGCAGAATCACCATGGCGTCGCAACGGAAAGAGCCGCTCGCGACCGGAGAAAACATGTTTTCGTTGTCCTCGAGAACGATCTTTGCCCTTCTGCTGCTCCAAAGCCGCACCTTTTCCTCCAGGACCGCCCCGGTTTCATAGGTCAGCACTTTGCGGCCCTGTTCGGAAGCAATCAGATGGATTTCCAGCTCCTGCTGCGACAGCGCTTCCATCACGCGCAGAAAATACGCGCTTCCGCTCGCCCCCGTGATTCCCACGATGATTCTCTTCATGTTATCCCTTCCTAAACAAACGCATCCAGAAGCCCGAACACCAGCAGGACGATGCTCACGAGCTGGTTCACGCTGTAGGACGCAATATTGACATGGGTCAGATTGTCGGGAGACACCATCCGGTACTCCGCGGTAAACAGGGCGGCGATGACCGCCACACCTACATAATAGATCACGCCGAACCGCGGCACAAGAAGGCCGATGACGACGAGGCAGATCAGGGTGATGGTGTGGAACAGCATGGCAATACGCAGGGCGTTTTTCACGCCGAAGGCAACGGGGATGGAATGCAGCCCGTTCTGTCTGTCAAAGTCATAATCCTGCGAGCCGTAGATAATGTCGAACCCGGCGACCCACAGGGTATTGGCGGCGCCCATAACGAGCGGGACCAGCGCGGGCTTTCCCGTGACGGCAAGCCACGCGCCGACCGGCGCACAGGCGCAGGTGACGCCCAAGATCAGGTGGCACAGAAAAGTGAACCGTTTGCAGTAGGAGTAAATAATCAGCAAAAACAAAGCGACCGGGGACAGGGCAAAACAGACCCAGTTCAGCCGGTACGCTCCGTACAGCATAACGAGGAAACAGACCGCGGTAAACACAACGACCTCGCCTTTTTTCATTTCTCCCTTTGGAATCTGGCGGCCGGCCGTGCGCGGATTTTTCGCGTCGATCTTCGCGTCGATCACACGGTTGACGGCGTTCGCGCCCGTGCGCGCACCCAGAAAGCAGACCACGATCCAAAAGACGGTGGAAGCTCCGGGAAGGCCGTTCGCCGCCAGCACCATGGAAACCAGCGCAAAGCTGAAAGAAAAAATCGTGTGCGAAAACATGACCAGCTTGCCGTATGATTGAATCTTATCGATAATTTTAGTCAAACCCATATTCGTTCCACCTTTTGTTGACCTGCCGCTTCATCGCGTCCGTCATGACGATATCATCCGGCCAGGGGCGGGTCAGACCCTCCTGTTTCCATTTTTTCGTAGCGTCCACACCGATTTTAAAATCGATGACCGCAACGTCCCTTTTGGCGTCTATATTATTGAACACCTTCCACATCACGGTGGAAAGGTCCCTCGTATCCACATCCTCGTCCACCACGATCACAAACTTGTCCGGGTGGTTCCAAAGATAATTTTCGACCAGCTCCCTGCCCTTTCCCGGGCGGTCCTTGCGGACGGGCAAAATTCTGAACGTATCGGTAACCTCGTCGTTGTAGCCCCTCGCGGGGCTGGCGGCGTCGATTCCCAGCCGGCACCCGTACAGCGCTCGGTTGGAGGAATGATCGAGCGCGTCCAGCGGACCTTCCGAAAAAAGCAGGCTCTGCGGCCCGCTGACATTTTTCAGCACCGCGTCCCGCACGGCGGCCAGGTTTTGAACGTCCACGGATTCGTCCACGGCGACAATCAGCTTCGTATACATCATTTGCCCCATGCCCCAGACCGCGTTCATCACCTTGCGCGCGCAGCCGGGGTATTTGTTTTTGATCGAAACAATGGCGCAGTTGTGAAAAACCCCTTCCAGCGGCAGGTTCAAGTCCACCAGCTCCGGAATCTGCATCCGCAGCAGCGGGAGGAAAATACGCTCCGTCGCCTTTGCCATATAGCAGTCTTCCATCGGCGGCTTGCCCACAACCGTAGCGGGATAGACGGCTTCCCTTTTATGGGTGATACAGGTCACATGAAATTTCGGATAATAATCCGCAAGGGAATAATAACCCGTGTGGTCGCCGAACGGCCCTTCCAGCACCGGTTCTTCCGCGGGGTCTACGTAACCTTCCAGCACAAATTCGGCGTCCGCTGGAACATAGATGTTATTCGTAATGCATTTGACCATTTTAACCCTTTTCCTGCGCAGCCAACCGGCCAGCATCATTTCATCCAGCATTTTCGGCAGCGGCGCGGTCGCTGAGTAGGTAACGGCGGGGTCGCACCCCAGCGCGACCGAAACCGGCATTTTCAGGTTCTGCTCCGCGTAGCCGCGGTAGATTTCGGAACCGTCCTTATGCTTGTGCCAGTGCATCGCGGTGGTGGTGCTGTCAAGGATCTGAAGGCGATACATTCCGGCGTTCTGCCGCTTCGTTTTCCGGTCCCGCGTAAAGACGACGGGAAGCGTAATAAACGGCCCCGCATCCTGCGGCCAGCACTTCAAAACGGGCAGAGAGGACAAATCCACGAACCTTTCCACCACCTGCTGGCATTCTCCCCGAAGCAGGCTTTTTCGCGGAAACGCGCTCAGCAGACGGAACAGCCGGGGAACACTTTTGATCAGCCGGGGAACGGACAGGCGGCTGACGATGTCCAGATACTTCTGGATATCGTCAGCAATGTCGTCCAGCTTTTCCACGCCCAAAGCCATGCTCATTCTTTGATAGCTGCCCATCGCGTTCATCAGGACAGGATACCTTGACCCGTTTACCTCCTGGAACAGCAGGGCAGGGCCGTTGGCTTTGGAAACACGGTCGGTGATTTCCGTAATTTCCAGCTCGGGCGACACGGGCGCGTCGATCTTCTTAAGCTCCCCGCTCGTTTCCAGTTTTTTGATAAAACTCTGAAGGCCTTTATATGCCATCCGCGCATTCCTCATTTGCTCAATACTTTTTGAATCCGTGAAATTCAGTTCTTGATATATTTCTGAAAATGGTCGCTGTATTTGATCTCGTTATTCGGAAGCACCCAAAGCGCCTCCGTATCCGGCAGCGTCCTGATATAAGCCAGCCCCTGCTCGTAAGGGACGTTGAAAATAAGCTTGCAGTAGATATCCGCCATACCGGAATCCGGCGTAATCACGGTGACGGCTTTAAAATAAGTAGACGGCATCAGCGTTTTAGGGTCTATGATATGGTGGTAGGTCTTGCCGTCCACCGTATAATACCGCTCGTAAATCCCGCTGGTCACAACGGATTCGTCCTTGATATTGATCGTGCAGAGGGATTTTTTCTCGCTTTCCTTATCCGGATTCTGAATCCCGATATTCCAATCTTCTTGATTGACGCCCTTGTCGCCGATGGCCCGCACATTGCCCCCCACACTGAGAAGCGCGGACTTGTAGCCGTGTTCCATCGCGATTTTCGCCACCTGCTCCGTCGCGTAGCCCTTTGCGATCCCGCCGACGTCCAGGCTCATTTCCGGGTCCTCCAGATATACCGTAGAAGCTTTTTCATCGATAACGACCTTGCTGATATCCGTATGCTTCATGGCTTCTTTCAGGTCGGCCATGGGGGGCAGGGCCGCGTTTTCCGGGTCGTCTATCCCCGCTTCCCGGTACTGGTGCCATATTTTCAGCACCGGACCCAGCGCGATATTGAAGGCGAAGCCGTTGTCCGCGCTTTCCTTTTTGCCCAGCAGGAGCATATCGATAATCTTCTTATCCACCTTGACCGGCTTCTTCCCCGCGTTGTCATTGATCGTTTTGATGTTGCTGACGCCGGGGTAATCATTATAAATATCGTAAAGCTCATGGTAAACCTTTAGATTATTATAGATCAAATTGGAAAGGTTTGTAAACTCCTCTTTGGTTTCCGTATAAGCCACAATTTCTGTCATAGTGTCGAAAAGCTGTAAAAATTGCGCTTCATAGCGTGTTTTCTTACTGGTATTGCAGGCCGGAAGCTGAACGATCAGCACCATGGCAAGAATCGCCGAAATCAGTTTTTTCACCAGTTTTCCACCTCAAAAAATGGAGAGGTAGAAATGAATCTACCTCTCGCGAATCACTTTGTGAATTGAGCTTTCCCGTTATTTTGCGCCGGAAACAGCCTTATCGATAACCTTGATGAAATCGCCGACATGCACGGTAACGGAGGCGGTCAGTTCCTTATCGGTCGCTTTGCCTTCGGAATCAACGGCAATCCCCTTGACTTCGTCCAGTGTTTTGCCGACTACATACTTTGCAAAGGCAGCGGCTTCTTCGTTCCATTCTTTGCCGATCTTGGAAGCCTTCTTCATGCCATAAGCATCGCCCAGCTCGTTCTTCGTCTTCTGCTCCGCTTTCAGGTCGGACGTAATCTTGCCCGCTTTGGAGAAGTTTACGTTGGTCTGGGAAGCGTCGATGATGCAGCTGGTGATTTTGCCGTCGGCACCGGTGGTTGTAACGGTGTAATAGGAATAAGCCTGTGCAAGGCCGTCTTCGGTACCGGCATCCTTGGAGCCGGAAATGCTGGTCTCAATGCCGAGGCCCAGCTTGTCGTCCGCTTTTGCGCCGTTATCGGCTGCATTGGCGACTGCCTTTTCAACAGCGGCGATAAAGTCGCCGACATGGATGGTAACGGATGCGGTCAGTTCCTTATCGGTTGCTTTGCCCTCGCTGTTAACGGCAATGCCCTTGACCTCGTCCGCTGTTTTACCGACTACATAGCTTGCAAACGCGTCGGCCTGCTCGTTCCATTCCTTCTTGATGCCGGAAGCTTTGCCAAGGCCGTACTCTGTGCCGAGTTCCTGCTTGGACTTCACAACGGTGTCAAGCGGGGTCAGGATTTTTCCTGCGTCGGAGAACTGGACTTTCGTCTGAACCGCGTCGATCAGGCATTTCGCGATTTTACCGTCCTGGTCTACCGCGACGGCCACTACTGTGGAATCCGCCTCTGCAAGGCCCTTACCGTCCTTGACGTCCGTAGAGCTGCCGATGGACGTAATGACGGCGAGACCTGTTTTCCATGTACCGGACGCCGGAGTTGATTCAGCGGCTTGTGAGCTCACGGCGGGCTGAGAAGCCGCCGAGCTGGCCGCGGGGGTTGTGCCGCATCCCGCAAAGCTGACTGCGGTAATGACTGCGGCTAAAAACGCTGCTAGTGCTTTTTTCATATTTTCCTCCAAAATTTGAATTTATTTACTGAAGCCGACCTTTTTTAAAGCCGGCAGAGTAACCTTGAGCAGGGCGGATGTCGCCGCGCCCGCTATCACACCCGACAGCAACAGCACGGGGGCATACGCCCACAGAAAAAGATTCGTATATAAAAGGGAAACCGCAGCAATCTGTCCGATATTGTGAAAGACTGCGCCCAGAATACTAATCATCAGGTAAGAGATTTTTTCCTTGAAGAGGAACAGAAACAGGATCATGCCCAATACGGAAAGAAGGCCGCCGCAAAAGCTCAGCAGCGCCGCAACCGCGCCTCTGGTCAGAAACACAAAGATGGATTTCAGCACCGCCAGAAGCAGCGCTTCCTTTTTTTCAACGAAAAAAAGAGAATACATCACCACAATATTGGACAGCCCGAGCTTGACGCCGGGAACCGGCACGGGAATCTGCAGCTGATTCTCGACGACGGACAACACGAGAACCACCGCAAAAAGAAGGCCCGTCAGAACCATCCGTTTGATTCTCAGGGAGTTGATCTCGCGTTTCGTCAGATGTTTGTCTACAGCCATTCTTTGTTTTCCTCATCCAATCACAGCATCCAGATCGTCCGCACTGCGCTGATCCTTTGCCACTATTTTCATTACGATGCCGTTCGGAAGGCAGGCCGCGCTCTCACCGATCGTGTGGAGCCTGCCCGCGCGGATACAGATCTTATCCGGGCAATTGGATTCCTCAAAGCAAATGCTGCCATCTTTAAAAACGTGAAAAATCACATTCCTATTTTGCTCAATGGAAAAGCGCTTATCCACTCCCGCCGTCAGATCGACCGTGTCCACCAGCTCCGATTTATAATAGATCTCGGCTTTTGCCGCTTTCTTTCCAACGATGGACTGATAGGAAAACCACGCGGCCGCACAGACCACAAGCGCAACGGCAAGAATCACAAAATCGGTTTTTTTGACAAATTTCATCGATAAACTCCGCCTCAGTTAAAAAAGCCGCCGATAAAAATCAGCAGGCTGTTGGCACCCACAAGGATGACGTAATTTTGGACCGATAGGACAAACGTTTCCTCTTTCTGCTGTTTCTTTTTAAACCGGTTGACATTGTTCCTGATGGGAACGACCGTCAACAGGGATAACAGGCAGACGGAAGGCAGGATTTTCAAAAACACCATCCCGACAACCGAGACATACGAAACGGAATACAGCCCCGCGAATACGGACAAGGCTTTTTCGCCAAGATAATACGGGAGCGTGTATCGCTTTGCCCCAATGTCTTTTTCCAGATCGCACAGATTATTGGCAAGCATAATATTTGCGGTCGCGCAGGCCGGCGTTACCGCAAGCAG